>NZ_JBFUGK010000005.1:137500-170397 GCF_056402935.1 Polaromonas sp. P3_B1 | reverse complement strand
GGTCTCGCCCCGGCGGGCGAGGCACTTTTCTTTGCTTCGCCAAAGAAAAGTACCCAAAAGAAAGGCGACCCGCAGTCTGGGTCCCCTGCGCTGCGCTGCGGGGCAATCGGGATCGGGGACAGAAGGCAAATACCAAAGAACAAACGAAGACAAACAAGGACACGCCATGGCGTGTCCTTGTGGTTTCAGGTATTCGGGATTCTGTCTTCGGCTGTTTGCTGTTGGTAGTCGGGCCCCTTGTGTCTGCGCCGAGGAGCGCAGGTCCAGACGGATCAGGGCAAAAACGTGTCTGAGCGAAGCGAGTTGTTTTTGACCCCGTCTGGACCGAGCACCACAGGCTGCCCGTAGCGAAGCGAAGGGACGCAGACACCAGGGTCGCCTTTTCTTTTGCTTACTTTGCTTTTGGCGAAGCAAAAGAAAAGTGAGTAGCTGCCGGGCTACCCCCGGCCAACCACCCTCAGCAGAGAACACGCAGCCGGAACAGACAGCCCGACCGGCCAGGTCACCCAAACTACATGGGCATCCGGTCCCTACCCTCCCTCACCCCTTGCCGCACTTCCTGGATCGCGCCCAGCAGGTCCCAGAACTGCTTGGCCTGGACCTTGAGGCGGTAATCGGTCTGGGCTATCTGCTCTTCGACCATTTCGGTCATGCGCGAATCCAGGTCGGCCGGCGGCAGCTTGAGGTAGGCCTCGCTTTCGGAGCCGTCGCGCACGATGGTGGCGCCGGCCTTGCGGGCGATGTTGAGCATGGCGGTGTTTTCGCTCAGCGCGTGGATGAACATCATGTCGACGCCGTCGTTGCGGGCATGCATCACGGCGCGGTCAAACAGGCGCGAGCCGTAGCCCCGGCCGCGGGCCTGGGCGAGCACCGAGACGCCGAATTCAGCGCAGCTCTTGAGGTTGGGGTCGGTGGAATGCGCCAGGTGGGCCATGGCGATCAGCTGCAGCTTGCGGTTGTAGATGCCGAAGATCTCGTCGCGGTCAAAGTTCAGGCCGTCGACATAGCGGCGTATCTGTTCATCATTGGCCGAGTAGCCAAAGCGCAAATAACGGTCGTGCTCGCTCAAAGCCAGCAGATGGGCTGCGATGCGTTCCCCGTGGCTGGGGCCAATCGAACGGATGGGGACCATGACCGGCTGGACGTGCGGGTTCGCGGCAGCGGGTGGCTGCGGGGATGCGCTCGTCTCTGCTACAGGCGGGCGGAAGAACTCCTTGCTCGCGTTGTAGGATGCTTTTAAAAGTGTGCCGGGTGAAACCATGGCTTCAATATAAGGGTTTTCCCTAGAATTCCCAGCCTAAGGGTTACTCAGGCGCCGTGAATAGAGAGGTCCGCTCAAATCAGCGCCATTGCCCCGCCAGCATGGGTATTTCAGCTATAAAAATCATAGCGAAGCGGCGCCGCACAGCAATTTGTTGCGTCGCAGCAACACAATCCAAGCCCGACTTCCGCCAAATTCATCACAAGCCCTATTGGCTACCCATTTGTTGACATGCGCCTGACCCGCCGCACGCCTTACAAAGGGACGGCCGTGGTTGCCTTGACCCGGTCCAGGACAAAGCTGGTTTTGCAGTCCTGCACGCTGGGGTGCTTGAGCAGGGTGTCCATGATGAAGCGGCTGTAGTGGGCCATGTCCTCGACCAGCACCCGCAGCAGGTAATCCATCTCGCCGGTCAGCGCGGCGCACTCGGCGACCTCGGGCCAGGTTTGCACGCTGGCGCGGAACAGGTCCATGGGATTGCGTTTGTGGCTTTCGGTGTGCTTTTCGAGGCGCACGTTGAGGTAGGCCGTGAGACCCAGGCCCACCGCCTCGGGTTTGACCAGCGCCACGTACCGGTCTATGACGCCGCTTTCCTCGAGCCGCTTGACGCGCCTGAGCACGGCGCTGGGCGACAGGCCCACCTGTTCGGCAAGCTGGTCATAGGTGGCGCGGCCGTCGTCCTGAAGCTTGCGCAAAATGTGACGATCAAGCTTGTCGAGTGTTTCCATACTGCGTATTTTGCAGGTTTACTGCGCTCAAGGCAAATTAAACGCCCTATTTCGCAGTAAAACTGAGGTCCGGCGCCGCTAAAGTCCCATGCATACCCCCACACTTTGGAGACACGCATGAACGCACGCAGCGACGCCGCCCTGAACTTTGAACAAGGCGCGGCTTGGGACAACCCCATGGGCACGGACGGCTTCGAGTTCATCGAATACGCCGCGCCCGATCCGGCCGCCATGGCGGCGCTGTTTGTGCGCATGGGCTTCAAGCCGATCGCCAAGCACCGGCACAAGAACGTCACGCTGTACCGGCAGGGCGGCATCAACTTCATCCTGAACGCCGAGCCCGACTCTTTCGCGCAGCGCTTCGCGCGCCAGCATGGCCCCAGCGTTTGCGCCATCGCCTTCCGCGTGAAGGACGCCAAATTCGCCTATGAGCGCGCCATCTCGCTGGGCGCCTGGGGTTATGCCCACACGGCCGGTCCGGGCGAGCTCAACATCCCGGCCATCAAGGGCATCGGCGACTCCATCATTTATTTCATCGACAAATGGCGCGGCAAGAACGGCGCGCAGCCCGGCGACATCGGCAACATCGGCTTTTACGACGTCGACTTCGAGCCGCTGCCCGGCATCGACGGCGATGCGCTCAACCCGGTAGGCCACGGCCTGACCTACATCGACCACCTGACGCACAACGTGCACCGCGGCCGCATGGACGAGTGGGCCGGCTTTTACGAGCGGCTCTTCAACTTCCGCGAGATCCGCTACTTCGACATCGAAGGCCAGGTCACCGGCGTGAAAAGCAAGGCCATGACCAGCCCCTGCGGCAAGATCCGCATCCCGATCAATGAAGAGGGCAACGAGAAGGCCGGCCAGATCCAGGAATACCTGGACCGCTACCAGGGCGAGGGCATACAGCACATCGCCATGGGCAGCAACGACCTGTTCGGCACGGTGGACGCGCTGCGTGCCAGCGGCGTGAAGCTGCTGGACACCATAGACACCTACTACGAGCTGGTCGACAAGCGTATCCCGGGCCACGGCGAAAGCGTGGCGGACCTGAAGAAGCGCAAGATCCTGGTCGACGGGAAAAAGGGCGCGCTGCTGCTGCAGATCTTCAGCGAAAACCAGCTCGGCCCCATCTTCTTCGAGTTCATCCAGCGCAAGGGCGACGACGGTTTCGGCGAGGGCAACTTCAAGGCGCTGTTCGAGAGCATAGAGCTGGACCAGATGCGCCGCGGGGTTCTTGCGAACGCAAAGGCAGCCTGACAGGCGGGGCACAATAAAGCTCCCATTGACCACCCCCTTACGGAGATTGCCATGTCCCTTCGCCTGAAACTGCAACGCCCCCTGGCCCTGCTCGGCATCGCTTCGGCATCGCTGCTCGCCTGCGGCGCCGCTTCGGCCCAGACCGCCTCCAGCCTGGACGCCGTGCAAAAAGCCGGCGTGCTGCGCATCTGCACGCCGGGCGACTACAAGCCCTTCAGCTTCCAGAAGCCGGACGGCAGCTTCGAGGGCATCGATGTGGACCTGATGGCATCGCTGACGGCCAGCCTGGGCGTGAAGCCGGAATGGGTCAAGACCAGCTGGTCCAACCTGATGCCCGACATGGTGGCCAGCAAATGCGACATGGCCGTGGGCGGCATTTCGGTGACCACCGAGCGGCAGAAGAAGGCCTTCTTCAGCGCGCCCTATATGGTCAACGGCAAGACGCCTATCGCGCGCTGCGCCGACGTGGCCAAGTACCAGACGGTGGCCGACATCGACAAGCCGACGACGCGCGTGATCTTCAACCCGGGCGGCAGCAACGAACGCTTTGCCCGCGCCAACTTCAAGCAGGCGCAGATGCGGCTCAACCCCGAGAACCTGACGATTTTTGACGAAATCCTGGCCAACCGCGCCGACGTGTTTGTCACCGAATCGGCCGAGGCCATCACCCAGCAAAGGCTCAAGCCGGGCCTGTGCGCGATCAACCCCGACAAACCGCTGCAGTACGGCGAAATGGCCTACCTGCTGCCGCGCGGCGACGTGCCCTTCAAGGCCTACGTCGACCAGTGGCTGCACCTGGCGCGCGCCAGCGGCGAATACCAACGTGTGGAGAGCCAATGGCTGAAGTAGCCGACAGCAAAAGCAGCAACACTCCGCCGCCGGCGGTGTACGGCCAGTCCGACCGTCCGCCGCGCGGCGACTACGCGCGCGGCGGCCAGGTCAACGCGGACTACACCTGCCCGCAAAACTACGCGGCCTATACCGCGCAGGACCACGACACCTACCGGCGCCTCTACACCCGCCAATCGGCCCTGCTGCCGGGACGGGCCTGCAGCGCCTTCATCAAGGCCCTGCCCAGCCTGGGCGCGAGCGACGCGATCCCGCGCTTCGAGGACATCAACGAACGCCTCTTCAAGGCCACCGGCTGGCAGCTGGTGGGCGTGCCGGGGCTGATCCCGGAGGTGCCGTTCTTCACGCTGCTGGCGAACCGCAAATTCCCGGTGACGGACTGGATACGCACGCCGGCCGAGTTCGACTACATCGTCGAGCCCGACATCTTCCACGACCTGTTCGGCCATGTGCCGCTGCTGTTCGACCCGAGCTATGCCGACCACATCCAGGCCTACGGCAAAGGCGCGCTGAAGGCGCATGCGCTGGAGCACGGCACACACGGGACGCAGCCGATTCCCGGCGCGGTCGAGATGCTCTCGCGCCTCTACTGGTACACCATTGAGTTCGGCCTGATGCACGACAAAAAAGGCGGCGACGACGTCCGCGCCTACGGCGCCGGCATCCTGAGCAGCCCGGGCGAGCTGGCCTGGAGTGTGGAGTCGTCCGAGCCCAAGCGCATCCCGCTGCGCGATAACGCCGAGCTGCTGCGCTGCATGTCGTCAACCTACAAGATCGACACCTTCCAGCAGCAATACTTCGTGATCGACAGCTTTGACGCGCTGCTGCGCCTGACGGAGCCGGACTTCACGCCTTTTTACAAGGCATTGGCCCAGGCGCCGGCCGCGGCTTAAGAAACGGCTCTAGGCCGGGCTGGCCATCCAGTCGTTGAGTGCATGCCGGGTCTGCTCGGCCAGCTCACACACCCTTGCCACCTGCTGGCCCGCATCAGCCGGCCACTGGCCCTGCAGGCAGGACTGCTCCAGCACAAAACAGGCATCGCTGAGGGCCTCTGCGCCGACGTTGGACGCGGCGCCCTTGAGGGCATGCGCCGCCCGCGAGAGCTCGGCGCTGTCCGAAGCCTCCAGCGCCGCGCGTATGTCATCCATGCGATTGGGCGCATCGCTGGCGAACAGGGCGATCACCTCGCGCGTCATGCTGCGCTCCTCGTCGTCGAACTCCTTGAACTGCTCCAGGCGGCTCCAGTCCATCAGGACCACGGAAGATGCCTCAGCCCCCGCTGGGCCGCCTTGGGCAAGTGCCGCTTCGGCTGCCATGATTTTCGCGGCGCCCACATCTTCGGGCTTGCGGGCGTAGCGGGCCAATGCTTCCGACAGCTCATCGATGCGCAGCGGCTTGGGCAGGAAACCCACCATGCCGGCCGCCAGGCAGCGCTGGCGGTCTTCCTCGAGCACCGAGGCCGTCAGCGCGATGATGGGCGGCGCGGCGCCGCCGTGGGCCCCGATGATCTCGCGCGAGGCGGCAAAGCCGTCCATCACCGGCATGTTGGCATCCATGAGGACGGCGGCGTAGGGCCGCGGGCCGTCACGGCTGCTCACGCCGCCTTCAGCGCGCAATGAAGCGGCGACCCTGTCCACCGCCTCGCGGCCGTTGAGGGCCGTGGCGGCCTCGTAGCCCAGCTTGGCCAGCATGGCCAGGGCAACCTTGAGGTTCACGGCGTTGTCGTCAGCCACCAGGATGAACTGGTTGCGCAACTGGGGCCTGCCGGCTTCGGCCACGGCCTTGACGGTTTCCTGCGCCGAGGTGATGCGCGCGATGGCCTCGAACAGCTGGGACTGGCGGTAGGGCTTGAGCAGACGCGCGTCAAACACCTTGGCCTGCTCGCCGGTGGGCATGGTGCCCGAGGTCAGCAGCACGATGCGGGTGGCCGGGTGGCGTTCGCGCAGCGCCTGGGCAAAGGTCTGGCCGTCCATCTCGGGCATATGCATGTCGGTGACCACCACGTCCATGGGCGGCTGGCTGCGTAGCCACTCCAGCGCCTCGCCGGCGCGCTCGAACAGGGCGGGCTCCATGCCCCAGCGCCTGAGCTGCTTGTCGAGGATGCGCAGGTTGACGGGGGTGTCATCCACCACCAGCACGCGCTTGCCGGCCAGGCTGACCATGTGCAGTGAAGACAGCTGGGCGATTTCCGGCGCATCGGCGTAGCCCAGCCGAGCGGTGAACCAGAAGGTCGAGCCCTGCCCCGGCGCGGACTCCAGCCCGACGCTGCCGCCCATCAGCCCGGCCAGGCGCTTGCAGATGGCCAGCCCCAACCCCGTGCCGCCGTATTTGCGGGTGGTGCTGGTGTCGACCTGGGTGAAGGACTGGAACAGCGCTGACTGCCGGTCCAGCGGGATGCCGATGCCGGAATCCTTGACGCGAAACTCGATCAAGCCCCCGCTCCCTGGCGTGGCGTCTTCGAGCACGTGGGCCGAGACGATGACCTGGCCGTGCTCGGTGAACTTAACGGCGTTGTTGACGAAGTTCAGCAGCACCTGGCGCAGCCGCGTGACGTCGCCGCGCACCCAGGTGGGCAGTTCGTCGCCCATGTCGACCAGCAGCTCCAGGCCCTTCTCCCTGGCGCGCGGCGCACCGATGTCGCAGGCCTCCTCGATGGTGGCCAGCAGGTTGAGCGGCTCGTTTTCCAGGTCCAGCTTGCCGGATTCGATCTTGGAAAAATCCAGAATGTCATTGATCACGCCCAGCAGCTGGTCGCTGGAGACGCGCATGGTGTGCAGGTAGTCGCGCTGTTCGGGGTCCAGCGGCGTGTCGGCGAGCAAGGTGGTCATGCCGACCACGCCGTTGAGCGGGGTGCGGATCTCGTGGCTCATGGTGGCCAGGAAGGCGGCCTTGGCGCGCGCCGCGGCAAGCGCCTCCTCGCGGGACGCCGCCAGTTCGGCGGTGCGGCTGGCGACCCGCGCCTCCAGCGTCTCGTTGGCTTCCTGCAGGGCGATGTTCTGCGCATCGATGGCCGCGCGGTTGCGCAGGATCTCTTCGGCGCTGTCGTGCATGGCCTGCGACAGCTGGCGCACCTCGGTGATGCGGGCGTTTTGCTGCACCTGCGGCACTTCAGCGCGCGCCAGCTGGCCGGCGGCGACGCTCAGGGCCCGGAAGCGCCGGCTCAGGCGGTAGGCCAGCCAGGTCGCCAGCAGCGCACCCAGCACCACCGCGAACGCCATCACGGCCAGGGTGTTGCGCAGGGCCGCCTGGCTGGCGGCGGCAAAATCGCTCTCGGGGGCGGCCACCACCAGGCTCCAGCGCAAACCCAGGTTTTCCCCGAAAGGCTTGAGCACCACGATCAGGGTGTCGCCTTCCATGGGCACACGGTGCAGAAAGGCCACGCGCTGCACGCTGTCGGGCAGCGTCCTGCCCAGGCTGGAAGCGACTTCGTTGTAGGCGCTGCGAACGATGGCATTGCGGCTGTCCATCGGGCGCCTGCGCTCAAGCTTGCCCTCCGCTGCGGAGAACAGCGGGTCTATGGTGGAGTTGGCGACCAGCAAGCCGTTTTCGTCGAGCAGGAAAGCCGTACCGTGGGCACTGAAGACCATGGTCTGCAGCAGCTCTTTCAGGCGCGCCAGGTGCAGGTCGACAGCGAAGACGCCCAGCGAGCCGCCGTCCACGCCGTAAACAGGTTGCGACAGGGTGATCAGCAGCTGGTTGTGGGCTTCCGAAGGAGCCACGGCGGTAAAGCTGCGGCCCTTGTTCTCCATCGCCCCCTGGTACCACGCGCGGGTGCGGGGCTCATGGTTCGCGGCTTCAGTACTGGTTTTTTGCCGGCGGTCACCGGCATATTCGGCGGTAAAGAAGGTGCGGCCCTGCCCGCCTTCCTTGCGCACCGCCACCTGAGTGGCGTGGCCGCCGCCCGAGGCCAGCGCCTCGACACCCAGGTATTCACCGCGGTGGGTGGCCAGGACCATGTGGGGCACCTGGGGTGTCATGCGGGTCATGGCGAACGCGGTCTGCTCGAACAAGGCGGGGTTCTGGATCAGCTGGCGGGCGCGCGCCACGCCGGCCTCGCCGGGCTGGTCGTTGACCAGGCCGTTGAGCACGACGTGTGCCTGCGCCAGGTGCTCCTGGGTGCTGATCTGCGCCCGCTGCGCCACGCCGTCCACGGTCTTTTCGGCCAGCGTCTGCACGCTTTGCAGGTTGCTGCGGTACAAAAACCAGCCCACGGTGGCGGCCGGCACCAGCGAAAACAGCAGCAGGCTGGTGACCAGCACCGCGCGCAGCGACCAGCTGCGCCCGCGCAGGCGGCCTGCCGCGGCCGCCACCTGGGGCGCGGTCATGCCAGCCCCACGATTTCCACGGTATCGAGCGGCTTGGCGCGCCCGGCAATCTGCACCAGCGCGCGCCGGCCGGTGCGCACCGCCCCGGTCACCATGCGGGTGGCCTGCACGCTGGCGGCGATGGTCCAGTCCAGCGGGGGCTGGCCCTGGAACAACCTGAGCGCCGCCGCGACCGTGTCGCCTATCGGCGTCGTCTGGCCGGAACGGCCTATCAAGCCGTCCAGCCGCGCAAAGGCGACGGGACCGCTGTGCAGGGCCACGCCGAGGGAAAAGTTAGGCAGGCCGCGTTCCGGAAAGCGCTGGCGCACATAGGTGTCTATGCGCTTGGTGGCATCCGCCAGCCCCAGGGCCGCGCGAATCGCGCGCAGGCCGTGGTTGACCGAGCGGGTGTCGGCGGCGTCGACAAACACGCAGAGCATGCCGTCGCCGACAAACTGCATGTAATGCGCGCCGAACAGGTAAACCGTGTCCCCTACGCTGCTGTAGAGCCGCTTGACGACGTCGCTGAGCTCAGGCCCGGACAGGCACTGCGTCCACAGGCCGTAGTCCCGCATGTCGGCGAACAGCACCGTCGCGCTGGCGAATTTGTCGTTGTCCTGGACCGCGCCGGTTTCCGGCCACTGCTGGCTCAGCGACTGCGCCATACGCATCTCGTAGAGGTCGCTGATCTTCTGGCCCTGCTCCACCAGCGCCAGCTGGACGGCCTTGTCCACCACCTGGACCCGCATGGCTTCCGCCCGGGTGAGCTTGTTGAGCTGCGCGTTGACCGCCTCGCGCAGCTCCTGCGGGGCGAAGGGCTTGGTCAGGTAATCGTCGGCGCCGGTGGTCATGCCTTGGCGCATATGGGTGCGGTCTTGCAGCGAGGTCAGCAAAATCACGGCGGTGGTGGCCAGTGCGTCGTCGTTGCGCACCCGGTCGAGCACCTCGAAGCCGTCAAGCTGCGGCATCTGGATATCGCTCACCACCACGTCCGGCCTGAATTCGCGGATCAGCTCCAGGCCCTTGGCGCCGTCGTCCGCTTCCATCACCTCGTGGCCTTCCTTCTTGAGCACCTGGGTGACCAGCATGCGTGTGCCTGCGTCATCATCAATCACCACGATCAAGGGCATACAAACTTTCGCTGTTGTGTTCTGGGTGGGCCAAGCCGTATTTTGTCGGCAACTGGCCGGAAATTCGCGGCGCAATGACGCTTATCCCTACGGTTTTTTTTCACAGATATCCAACTGCCGGCGGCTGGGCAGCTCTACGCCGCACACAGCACGCCGGCAACATCCCGCCCCACATCGGGTTTAATCCCTGCCTGGCGGAAAATTCCTCCTACAAAAAGAGGGCGTAATAGTTTGTTACTTCGCTTACGATATCGTCCAGACGAGGAGCGCTTTTTTTACCCACGAAATGACCGGTTTTCGAGGGAGGCCAAGCTCCTGACAAGAGGCGCCAAGCGCCCATGGCCGCGTTACAAAAATACGGCATTCATTCCATTAACCGAAACAGCAGGAGAAATTTATGGGCCTTTTCATGAAAGAACACGACATCTACATCGGAACGATGCTGGATGAACTCAACCTTCGCTTTGCGCCTTCCCAGGGCAAAGAATCGCATTTCGGCGGCATCATGGAGATGGTCGCCCTGCAAAAGGAATTCAAGCTCTTCAAGAAGGGCCGCTCGTTCAAGATGAGCTGCGCTGCCTTGAACCTGGGTGCCCGCAACAACGAGGTCAAAAACCTCTGGCAGAACCTGCTGGGCAACCTCTACCGCCACGGCTCCAACAAAAAGGGCCTGGACGGCGACGCCGCCATCGTGGACGCCCTCATCAAGAACCTGGCTTCCAAAACACCGCTGCCGGTTTTCTTCACCTCGCACGACATGCGCGGCGACAAGGCCAACACCGAAGTGAAGATCATCGACAAAAGCCAGCCCATCCATTACCTGGAACAGGACTACCTGACGATCTCCATCCCGATGCAGCCGATCTCCGCGGCCAAACAGTCGGCAGCCAAGAAAGCGGACGCGAAAAAACCCGCAGCCAAGAAACCAGCCGCCAAAAAATAAGCGTGGTGACAGGCATCCATCATGACCGGGCGCCTGTCCATTGAGCATCCGCTTGCCGCCCTGTACGCGGGCATAGACCGCTACTACTCGCACAAGGTCAAGCTCCACGGCCCCACGCCTGCAGGGGTCGATTGGCCGTGCCTGCCCACGCAGGAACTGCGTTTCGCGCAGCTCCTGCGCGTTGGCAGCCTGCAAGCGGCCTTTTCACTCAATGACATCGGCTGCGGCTATGGCGCGCTGCTGGCGTTTCTGGCCAAGCGGCACAAGCAGGCGGCAGGCATCGATTACCTGGGGGTGGACCTGTCTGCCGCCATGGTGGAGCAGGCACGCTCTTTGTGGAGCAAGCGCCCGCTGACGGCATTCATTGCGGGAAACGCCAGCCCGCGGGTAGCGGATTATTCAATCGCCAGCGGCATCTTCAACGTCAAGCTGAACCAGCCGCGCGCTCTGTGGGAAGCCTTCATCGCCCGGACCCTGGCCGACATGCACAGCAGCAGCAGGGCGGGCTTCGCCGTCAATTTTCTCGCACCGCTCGCCGAAGGCGAAGCGGACCCGCCGGAACTCTACCGGGCAGCGCCTGAGCAATGGCAACGCCACTGCGAACAGGTTTTGGGTGCCAGCGTCGAAATCGTGCAGGCATACGGTCTGCCGGACGAATACACGCTGCTTGTGCGGATACCCCACTGAGGCTGCCGCAGCGGCCCAGACAGCAGGCGGGCTGCGCTAGCGCGCCATCCACTGCGCCAGGCGACCGCGTTCGCTCACCAGCCCCGACTCATAAAGCCGGGCGCCGGTCAGGGTGATCAGCTCCTCCGCCTGGTTGAACAGCAAGGAAGCCTCGCTCCAGGAGTCGGCATCGGCCTTTTGGCCCAGGACGCCGCCGCAGACAATCAAGGCCCGGCACTCGGTCAGGCGGTTGCTGCGCTGCTGCGACAGCGCCAGCGCTTCCTTGGCCGCAACCAGCGCTTGTTCATGGTCCCCTGCCTGGTAGTGGCGTTCGGCAAGGCTTACGCGGATCTCGGTTTCAAACTCCATCGCAGCACGGGTGCCCGTGATCAGCTCAAGGGCCTGGGAGTAGCTTCGCTGCGCCGATTCCAGGTCGCCGGCCGTGGTCTCGACCAGGCCGCCGCACCACAGGGCGAAGGCCCTGGAGTAAGGGCTTTTGTGTTCTTGCGCGATCTTCGAGACCCTGGCCGAATGTTTCTGCGCGAGCGCCGTGTCGCCAAAGCACAGGGCCAGCTCCACATACAGGTAGTGCGCGATCTGCTCGATCACCGGATCGTTCAAGCCCCCATCGGCCGCTTCCATTTGCTGCAGGCACTGCTTGGCCTCCTCCAGCCGGCCCATGCGTATGAGCAGGCGCGCGCGAATGCCGAAAAGCCACTGTTCGATGCTGAAGTCGATGAACTCCCGGTCGAACTGGTCAATGCTGGCGACCCCCAGCAAGGCGGCATCATTCGCGGCCAGGCCCTGCTCCAGCAGCCCAGCCCAGCCGTAGGCCTGGCTGAGCGCCACATTGAGCATGGCAACCCGCCCCGTATCCTTGCCCGGGGGTGTCAGCGAGAGCGCATTGCGCACGCATTGCACGTAGTCATCCGCCGGCCCGCCGCCCGACTGGACGATGCGCCCTTGCGCAAAAAGCAGCAGTTGCTCCAGGCGGGTGTCGGCCTGCCTGGCCAGATCGATTGCTTCGTGGCTGATCTTCTGGACCTCCTGCGGATCCAGGCCTTCGCGCCAGCCGAGGTACATGATGCGGCCGCCCGCCAGGGCCCTGAGGATGTCGATGCTGGGTGAGCGCTCCTGCCCCTCCAGCAATGCCCAGACCTTGCGCCAATGCTTGATCGCCTGGCCGGAGTTGGTCGAGCCCGTCCATTTGGCGGCGCGCGCTTCGTGCTGCGCCGCGTTGACGAGTTGGCCGGCGGCCTCATAGTGATAGGCGATCAGCGCGGCGAACTCGCCGGGCTGGGCGCTGTAGTGCACCTCCATGGCGATGGCCACCGCGGCATGCAGATTGGCGCGCCGGGCTTTGAGCTGCGTGCTGTAGGCCACCTCCTGAATGAGCGGGTGCCGAAAAGCGAAGCGGCGCCCGCCCGCCATCTCGCGCAGCAACTGCAGCAGTTCAGCTTCACACAGGCCGTCAAGCCCGGTTTCGAGCTGGCTCACCAGGTACACCGCGACGTCCTGCAGCACGGCCAGCGGAATTTCCTTGCCGATCACGGCGCAAACATGCAGCAGCGTTCTCTGGGTTACCACCAGTCGGTCTATGCGTTCGCCGATCACGGCCTGCACGGTCGCGGGCAAGGCATGCGCCAGCGAGGCAATGTCTGATTTTTCCTGACTTGAAACCGCCAGCGCAGCGCTCTTCTCAATCAGGGAGTGCGCCAATTCCTCGGCAAAAAAGGGATTCCCGGCGGAGCGCTCCACGATGAGAGGGAAGAAATCGAGCAACTCGGGGTAATGCCTGAGCCGCTCGCGCACCAGCTCTTCCGTATCGGACAAACTCAAGTCCGCCAGCTGCATCGCCCGGAAGTGGCGCATCGTCCACCAGGGGGCCTGGTAGCCTGGCCGGTAGTTAAGCAGCAGCAGTGTTCGGGTTCCGGCGACAGCGGCCACCAGCGCGGAGAGAAACTCCGCACTGGCATCGTCCAGCCAATGAAGGTCTTCGAAAACGATGACGGAGGTGGCCGCACCAGCCTGTTTCACGAGTTCATGCAACAAGCCCAGCAGCCTGGCGCGCCGTGCTTTGGGGTTGAGGGAGCAGGGCTGGCTGTTCGCGTCGGCCACGCCCAGGAACTCGCTGAGCAATGCCAGGTCGTCCGGAACTACGGTGCCAAGCTTTGCGAGCGCCCGGACAATGCACTCCCGCGCGGCAGTGGCATCATGCGCCGGCGTGATGTGGAAAAAGCAGCTGCGCAGCAGCAGCAAAACCGGTTGCAAGGGCGTGGCATGGCCATACAGCTGGGTTCTCACCTCGAAGACGGGTACGTGGCGCAACTGGCACCACTGGGCAAATTCGTGGCAGAGCCGGCTTTTGCCCGAGCCCGGCGCGCCCGACAAACCAATCACCGAGCCTTCGCCGTTCTCGGCATTGCGCAGCGCATCCTGCAACACGGCCAGCTCTTGCGAACGCCCCCGGAAAAGCGACAGCGCCGCCTCATGAAAGCTGTGGCTCCGCACGTCGTTTTTCATGCCCAACAGCGCATGCAGTTCGACCGGCTCGATGATGCCCCGCAAGGGATGTTTGCCCATGGGCCGGACGTCGCAGGCAGAACGCACCAGCGACAGGCAGTCGGCCGTGAGGCAAATTCCGCCGGGCTCGGCCAGGGCCACCACGCGGCTGGCCAGGTGAATCGCATGGCCGTGCACGCCGCCGCCCCGGGTGGCGTCAACCGCCTCGGGGTCCAGTGCGACCTGGCCCGAATGCAGACCAACCCGAATGCGCAAACTTGAAGCGGGGCCCTCGAACGCCGCCTGCATGGCCAGCGCGGCCTCGCAGGCCAGGTTGGCATGGCCTTCCAGCGCGCGCGGCACGCCAAACAAGGCCATGATGCCGTCACCCAAGGTGCGCACGACGGTGCCGCCGAAGCGCTCCACCGCATTGCACATGCGCTGCACGGCGGGCCGCAACTGCTCCATGGCCTGCTCGGGGTCCATGCCGGCCACATGCTCGGTGGAACTGACCACGTCGGCAAACAGGATGGTGGCGTGCTTGAGCGCACCCCACTGGATTTCCGCGGCCGGAGACAAGGCACTGGCAGGCTCCTGCACACTGAGCCCGAAGGCGGCGCCACAGTTACCGCAAAACCGGTTGCTTACCGGATTCACGGTCAGGCACGAAACGCAGCGCAACGACATCTTCTATTTATCCCTCTCCACAACAGGAAAAACCACAATCCGAATCGTTGCACGAGCCCCGCAACAAATCAAGGCATTAGTAGCTTTGCCTCAGGGGAGTACCTTCACGGTTTGCCAGGCCGAAACCACGGCCGTGTACTCTTTTGACTTACTGCCGAAGCGCGCGCCGGCCACGCGGCTTGTCGCCCGTGCCGCATCCAGGAAGTTGGCCTTGGGCTTGAGCTTGGCGAAGGCCTCGTACCAGATGAGCCCCGCCTTTTCCCAGGAGAAACCGCCTATTTTTTTGGCAACCAGGTAAAACGCATGGTTGGGAATGCCTGAGCTGTCATGAACGTCGGCGCCGTCAACGTATTGCTCCATGGTCTTGAACTGATCGTCGTCATACCAGGTGAGCTTGCGGTTGCCGGGGTCTTTCAGTGAGCGTATGGCCTTGCCGTGCTGCGGCGCGAGCATGTTCTCCCCGAGCAGCCAGTTTGCCTGGGCCGCCGTCTGGCCCAGATGCCATTGCTTGACCATGCTGCCCATCACATCGGAGAAGGACTCATTGAGGGCGCCGGCCTGGCCCTGCAGCATATGCGTCTGCTCCTCGAACTCGCGGTCCTTGCGCGCCAGCTTGACCACACCCAGCCCACCGGGAATCATGTGCTGGATCACGCCATGGGCCAGTTCGTGGGTGATGATGTCCAGCGCCTCGGTGAAGCCGCCCACGTTCTCGTCGCCGTCGCCATAAACCATCTGCTCGCCGGTCCACATCGCATTGGCGAAGTTCTTTCCGAAATGCACGGCGGACTCCACGCGCATGCTGCGGTCGTCAAGCGAGTCCCGCCCGAAGATCTGGTGGAAAAAATTCAGCGCGATGCCGGTGTTGTCATACACCTGGTTGACGCTGCGGTCCTTGACCGGCTTGTCGCCTTCGTGCCGCACCGGCTTGCCCGGCAAGTCGGTGTCGAAGCCGGCATTAAAAATACTGCGGCGGTAAGCCTGTGCAGGCATGAAGCCCTGGGGGGACTGGACCGTGCGGGGCACCACCGCCTGCTTGGCGCAGACATGGCGATGCGTGCGCAAGCGCATGCTGTGCTCGATGTGGCTGTCAATTCGCTGGCGCCCTTCCTCCCCGGATTTTTCGGCAAGCTTGCGAAAGAGTTTGGACGGGACGGCAAAACAAAAACAGCGGTAGGCGGGTTTCACGAATTCGGCCCTTCAGTGCGAAAAAAGCCGGGGCGCAAATGCCAACAGGCTCAAGCCGCCCGAATGCGGCACACTGAAGCCGATGGCACGGCAATCCACCAAACAAGGCTTGCCATAGGCTCCCGTGCCAATGCGAACGTCAGCGGCAGCGACACCGGTACGCCCAGGCACCCTTCGCAGCACCGCGCGCGTTGCCTGGCGCTGACGGCGCTCTTCGGGCGGGACGATGCCGGAATCCTGCCGCGGCAGGAAGTACGCAAGCGTCGAATAGCTCTTTTGCACGCTGAACCGTCCCAACGTGATGATCACACTGAAAAGAGGCAATAACAGGGCGCTGAAAAGCAGCCCGATGAGATATGCAGAGCCCACCCATCCGGCATCAACGATATCAATGCGCCCTTCCGACACGAGAGACAGAATCAGAAAAGGCAATATTTGAAACGGGAGGGAGCCTGTCGCTGAAAAAACACCGGCCCCAATTAGTACACGCAAAATTAATCCAATCTGAAATCCCGATGGTCTTTTCGCTCACCTGGCACCCTATCGCCTTCAGCACAGGATCAGAAGTTGAACACTGCGGACGATATTTTTCCCAAGGCGGCTAGCCCATCCGCGACATAGGATGGCGACGTTCATCGCAGTTTTTGTAGAAGGCAGCCGCAAAACGGACCTTTAGTGCATCAAAACCGCAGCTAAATGCAATCTACCATGGGTTTTGCTCAAGCATAGCAATTCCGATGTTTCTGTAGATAAAGCCGCGCACAGTATTTCCATTACCCGCGTTCTCCTCCAAAATGAGGAGGTAAAACTTTGTTACACCATTTACGATGAACCCCCTGACCGAATTACCTACCCACATGGGCCGAAGCACGAAGGTGCTGCTGGTCATGGATGTGGTGGAGTCCGTCAGGATCATGGAACAGGACCAAGATGATTTCGTACGGCGGTGGCAACAACTGGTGCAGCAGGCTGAGCAGCAAATTCTGCCGCTGCATGGCGGCCGCATCGTTAAAAGCCTGGGTGACGGGCTGATGCTGGAATTTGCCAATGCTCAAGGCGGGGTCAAGGCGGCGTTTGCCATGCAGCATTTCAGCCAGCAGGCCAATTCCGGCCTGCAGCCCGAGCAGCAGATGCATCTGCGTATGGGCGGCCACCTGGCCAGCTTCGTGGCCGACCAGCACGACATTTACGGTACCGACGTCAATCTGACTGCGCGCTTTTGTACGCTGGCGGGTCCCGGTGAACTGGTGGTAACGGCCGAGTTGCGCGACAACCTCACCGCCAATCTGGATGCCGACGTTGAAGACCTGGGTGAATGCCACCTCAAGCATGTTGAGAAACCCGTTCGGGCTTACCGCATAGGCCCAATCGGCGAGCATCCGGTCATCGCCCACGGCAACGCTGTGCGCCTCGACTTGCGGCCCACCATCGCGGTCATCCCATTTGCAATGCGAAGCACCGAGCCCGGACATGAAATGCTGGGTGAAGCACTGGCAGACGAGGTAATCGCCGCACTGTCCCGGACCTCGGAACTGCACGTCATCTCGCGGCTGTCCACGACGGTATTCCGCGAACGGCATGAGGCAATTGAGGACATCCGCACACACCTGGGTGCGACCTACATCCTCTCGGGCACCTGCCGCAGTGCGGGCACGCAGTTGGCGTTGTTTGTAGAGCTCATTGATGCCAAAACCGAGAAGCTGGTGTGGGCGGACAATCTCAAGGGGCAAGTACACGGCGTGTTTGCCACAGATGATGAGTTGATCTCCCGGCTCGTGGCGGCCATCAGTTCTTCCATCATGTCCCAGCAACTGCAACGTGCCCGTAGCCAGGCGCTGCCGACTCTGGATGGCTATACGCTGCTGCTGGGTGCTGTCGCGCTGATGCACCGCACAGGGTTTAGCGAATTTGACCGTGCTCGCGAGATGTTGGAACACCTGATTGATCGTAGCCGCCGGCATCCGATTCCTCACGCCTGGCTGGCCAAATGGCATGTTCTGCGGGTTCAACAAGGCTGGACCGAAAATGCAGAACTTGAGGCAAAGCGGGCACTCGATTGCACCAAGAGGGCGCTGGACTTCGAGCCGGAATGTACCCTGGCATTGACGGTTGATGGATTCGTTCACACCAATTTGCTAAAAGACTTTGATACCGCGACACAGCGCTATGAGCACGCTTTGTCGATCAATCCCAGCGAGTCGATGGCATGGCTTCTGATGGGAACGCTTCATGCGTTCAGGGGCGAGGGAGAAGTTGCACTCAAGGCCAGCGAAAGAGCCCTGGGCCTGTCCCCATTGGATCCGATCCGCTATTTTTACGATGCCTTGGCAGCTTCTGCCGCAATTTCAGCGGGAAGTTACCCGCGAGCCATTGAGTTGGCAAAGCGATCCCTGAGGGTCAACCGCACCCACACATCAACCCTGCGCGCTCTCGCAATTGCGCAGTCGCTCGATGGGCAAGTGGAAGAAGCCAAAAAGACCGTCACTCAGCTTCTGCTGCTGGAACCTACATTGACTGTGACCAGCTTTTTACAACGGTCCCCGAGTAGCCGATTTGAGATGGGGCGGATTTGCGCAGATGCACTGAGCGTCGCGGGCTTACCTGCATAGTTTTTTCATACAAATTAAGAGGAGAAGGAAGATGAGTATTAATGGTGGCTTTGGTGGCTTTGGTGGCTTCGGTGGCTTCGGTGGCTTCGGTGGTTTTGGTGGCTTCGGCGGTTTTGGCGCGCCGGACGCCAATCCCATGCTGGCCGATGGCATGACAAAAAGCAGCGCGGCCCTCGCAGGGCCATTCCAGGGGCCGACCCTGCCGGTCAACCTTCCCCTTCCCATCGACAAACCGGACCGGCTGGCCCAGTGGGCGGCTGAGCGGCGCCTGCAGGTCTGCGCGCTTGAACTGATGGGTGGCCTTCACTTCGGTGTTCACCAGGCGCGCGAGTCGGTCACCCTGGGGTTTGTGGACCTCAACAAGAAACCGCTCAAGGATCATGCCATTGTTCGCCTGGCTCGTCCCACGGCTAAGGTGTTCAAACAACAGGTAGGGCTAGTAGCCAACTATGCTGAGCTGCGTGAAGACCGCGGCAGCGAAATCCTGAGCCAGATGACGCCCCAGGTTCCCTATTGGGGATCCATCGTGGGCCTGCAGCCGCACCGCCATAAATGGACGCTGGAGCTGATCGCCTTGACATTGGCGCTCACGTCCGACGTGGAGATGCGCTTCAAGCACGCCTTCGCCTGCCCGCGTCCCATGGAGCTGTCGCCGCAGATCCAGCCCATGATTGACACCCCCGGCCATGCCAGTTGGCCCAGCGGGCATGCCACCGAAGCCTTCGCCGTCGCCACGGTGCTGCTGGCCCTGCTTGAAAACGCCAACGGCACCGGGGCCAAATACCGGGAGCAACTGGAGCGGCAAGCGGCGCGCATCGCGGTGAACCGCACGGTGGCAGGCCTGCACTACCCGGTGGACAGCGCCGTGGGCCGGCTGCTCGGTACCGCGCTGGGCGAGTTTTTCGCGGCGCGCTGCCTTGGCAGCAACCAGCTGCATGAACGCGGTTTCGACGGCCGCAAGTTTCACGATCCGCAGGGCAACGTTATCGATTTCGACCTGCGTGTCCCCATGGATGACAACCACAGCGGCTACTACCAATACCTCACCAGGATCGGTACCGTGGCAGCCTCGCCGCTGCTGGCCTTTATGTGGTCCAAGGCGGCCAAAGAGTGGGAACCCCTGAAGTAAGGACACCCATGACCTGGCAAAAACTCCCCAAGGGCGGCTTCACCGGCATTGACTGGGCCAAGCCGGACGCGACGAAAGGCTTCGATCCCTACCTGGTATGGGCCGAGACCGACAGCTTCGCGGGCTATGGCGGTACACAGCCGAAGTGGCTTGCCGTGGCGATTGAACTGAACCCCGGCGTCAGCATCGCCCAGTTCATAAGCGCTGCCTCGCCGCAATGGCTGCATGTGCCGCCGGTATACACCTCCAGTGTCGCGCCGGTGGGGCTGCGCTACTGCACGGCCCGCGTCAAGCCGGCGTTCTTCAAGCACATCCAGCCTGGCGGCAGCCTGCATGCGCTGGTCAGGCGGCTGGAACTGGGTTTGGCCGCCGGCCTTCACACGGAAGGCCCGGGCTTCATCGGGACGACGGCCGGCGCCCCGCCTCCACTCAAGGGCAAGGTCATGGCGCTGATCGACGACGGGCTGGCTTTTGCGAATGCCAGCTTCTTGCACAAAGGCAAGGCGCGTACGCGCTACTTTTGGCGGCAGGACGGCAAAGGCGTAGGCCGATCGCCCGCTGGCCTGGGTTACGGCCATGAGCTGACGGCCGCCGACATCAACCACGCGATGCAGCAGCGCAGCTACAACGGCTTGGTGGACGAAGGCGAGGTGTACCGGCATTTCAAGCTGGAAGCACTGCAAAAGCGCGTCAGTCACGGCACGCATGTGCTGGACCTGGCTTGCGGCCCGCGCACGCTGATGGCGCAGATGGCCGATCTCCCGCCCGGCTTTGACGGGCCGGCCAGCTGGGCCCTGGCCGATGACGATGCCAGCCGCAGCGACATCATCGCGGTGCAGCTGGACTACGACACTGTGGCCGATACTTCGGGTGGCTCGATGAACGTACACGTCCTTGATGGATTGATGTATGTTCTTTCCCGCTGCGCGCATGATGCGAAAATCGTGACCAACATCAGCTTCGGCACCCTGGCCGGGCCGCATGACGGGAGTTCACTGCTGGAAGCGGCGATGGACCAGCTGATCACGCTGTGCGGCCAGCGGCTGCGGATCGTGCTGGCGGCAGGCAACAGCTACCAGTTGCGCACGCACGCCAACGTAACCTTGGCAAAAAATGAGCACGCAGTACTGCACTGGCGCGGGCAACCCGATGACGCCACCGAAAACTTCCTGGAGCTATGGCTGCCGCCGCAGGCTCATGGCATCCGGATAGAGATCACGCCACCTGGACAGGCTGCACTGCCGGCCCTGGGGTTCGGCGAGTCCCGCATGTGGACGGGCAACGGCACGCAGCCGCTGTGCGCGCTGATTTACCCCAAAAGCGTGGCAACCGGCACACACGGCACTTGCGCGCTGATCGCTTTGGCACCCACCTTCAGTTTCGACAAGGGTGTCGCCACGGCCCCTAGCGGCGTGTGGCAGATCAAGCTGACCAACACGAAGCCGGGCAAGGTCACGATAGACGCCTATGTGGAACGTGACGACGTGGTGACCGGTGCACGAGGCGGGCGCCAGTCGCACTTTGAAGACACGCTGTACGACATGAGCGGCAACCCGGGCTCTTTCGTGGATCACCCCGACAATCCGACCTTGATCCGGCGCAGCGGCAACTTCAACAGCGTTGCCACCGGGCGCAAGACGGTGTCCGTGGGCGGCACGCGGATCGTGGGGTCGCATTGGGCGCATTACTCCCCGCAGAAGCCTGACCCCGATGCAAGCAGGCCAGAGCGTCCCGGCGTGGTGAAGACCCCCAGCACCGCGGCGTTCAGTGATGAAAATCCCATCATGACGGGGGTTCGGGCTGCAGGCACCTACAGCAGTTCGGCGGTCCGGCTGAGGGGCACCAGTGACGCAGCGCCGCAGGAAACGCGGCGGATCTTCAACGCGATATAAGACGCCTTCGCCGCTACCAGCGGCTGGGCAGTTTCTTGAGCAGGGTGATGCGCTTGGTGCCCATTTCGATGTAGCCGCCCTTTTCAAGGTCTTTGAGCAGACGGCTCACCATCTCGCGCGAGGCACCGACGCGGCTGGCGATATCCTGGTGGGTGATCGCCTCCAAGGTGACTCCCTCGGCGGTATCGCGGGTCGCGACGTCGTCGTGGGCTTCCAGCACGGCAATCAATCGCCCATACACATCAAGCAACGCCATATTGCGGGCGGCTTCCGTGGCGGTGCGGGCGCGGCGGATAACCTGAACCACCAGATTGATGGCGAATCCTGGCTCATAAACCAAGTGCTCGCTCACTTCCGCGCGGCTAAGCACGGCGCAGGTGCAGGGCTCCAGGGTAATGACCGAGGCGGAGCGCGGTCCGCCGTCCAGGGACATCTCGCCAAAGTAATCGCCCGAATGGATTCGGCCGTAGGTGATTTCACGGCCGCTTTCGTCCATGGAAAACACCTTGACGCTGCCTTTGAGCAGGACGTAGAGGCTGTCCCCGATTTCCCCCTCGTTGATGACGACCGCCTTCTTGGGGTAACTTCGCACCGCGCCGCGCATGGCGAGGGTACGTAATTCGGGGGTCAAATGGGCGTAAAGATCTTCTTCGGGAGGTGTGTGCGGACTCATGATGAGTCGTAATCTAGCACGTTGCCGCCCCCTGCGGCTATCAATGAACTTGTCCGAGCGGCAAGGGGGCGATGGGTGGCAAAATCGCCACGCGGTTGATCAGTTCCCGGACACCGCTGGAAGCGGTCTTGGCGCACAGGCTGCGCACGTGGCTGCGCACGGTGGAGACCGCGACTTTCATCTGAACGGCGATCTCGGGCGTGCTCAGGCAGCGGCACAGGAGTACCAGCACTTGCTCCTCGGTGTGGGTGAGGCCGTGGTTGCGGGCGAATGCGCCGAACACGCCGGACTCGCTCACTCCAACGCGCGACAACACGAGCGCGATCCGGTCGCACGGGATGCCCGCCTGGTGCTGAAGCGGAATCAGGGCCAGGGTGAAGTCCGCGCCCTCGCCCGCGAGTTTGAGCAGGCCGCGCTTGCCGGCAACGGCCTTGCCCATGGCACTCTGGAAGGCTTTTGCATCGGCCGGGGCAAGAACCCTCAACTCCCCCTGCTCCGCATCCAGCACGACGGCGCGGCCGAGCTCGCGCCGGGCGGCCTGGTTGGTGTGGAGTATTTTTCCATGGGCGGTGACGAGAAGCACCCCGTGGGCGAGCTCATCCACAAGGAAAGCCAGCAACGCAGGCACCGAGTCGGTGTCGTCCAGGGGAAACGGAGGCACGGCCCCCAGAAAGGCGGCATTGGTCTGTGCAAATAAGGTCACGGGAGGCGCTCCATCCTACAAATAGATGAAGACGAGCATAAAAAGCCTTGCCCAATGTAGATAGTGAATATGCCGGGTCATTCTTGTGAGAAATTCACATAAGCTCACCCCTGCCGCCGATTCGGTGCGAATGGGCTGGGCCGCCGTTCAGCCCCGGTCGTTTTCCAGCATGGCCAGGGTGGCCTCCATGACCTGGGGCAGGAAGGCCATCTGCACATGCGCGGCTCCGCGAACCAGGCGGTTGTCGGCCCCGGGCAAGGTGGCGGTGGAGGTCGGGAACACGATGTTGTCGCAGTTGGAGTACCAGCACGTGAACAAGGCATGGCGGTTCGCCGGCATCCCGTGATCCAGCTGCGTTTGCCAATCGGACTGCAGCCGCATCTGGCGGCCGTTGTGACCGTGTCCGAAACGCGCCAGCCAGGTTCCGCGGTGCGGCGTGCCTATGGTCACCACGTGGAAGACACGGGCCTCCGCCCGCATGCGCTTGAGCCAGGCACGCGCGGCCAGCCCGCCCATGCTGTGGCACACCAGCAGCGGCGGCAGCCCCGTGGCCTCGGTGACCCGCCGGACGGCCTCATCGACCTGCTGCGCATAGTCATCGATGGAGCCGAACACGGGTTCGAGGTTTACGGCGACGAAGGCTCGCCCATCGGCCTGAACGCGTTGCAACCAGGGTGTCCACAAACCGCGGTTGCAAAAAAAGCCGTGCACAAACACGACGCCGCGGCGCCCATGAACGGAGGCGGGAGGTGCAAGCTGGTCCGGCACCACATTCATGCGAAAGGGCTGGCGCCAGCAGAATACGCGCGGCGCCGTTACAGTTTCGCCCCACCAGGCGCGCAGCACTTCCATCCAGGTGGGTTGCGGCGCCGGGTCCTGCTTGTTGACCTGATGAAGAAAGATGAATTCGAGCGCCAGGAAAGCGGTGTAACCCAACGTGATAAGCCCGAAGCCCGCGATCGCCAGCACCGGCGAGCCGGCGTAAAACCAGAACAGCCAGCCAAAGGCCGCGGCAGCCAGGCACAGGGTGATGAGTCTTTGTAGGTGGGCCAGCATGGGTCAGGCAGAGGGGCAGGAAGCGGTACCAGACCGCAGTATCTCAGGCCAGTGTGACACTGCGGCCCGAGAGCCTGGCGGCCAGCCCCTGCGCCAGGCGGTTTACGATGCCATAGATGGACAGCTGCGGATTCGCGCCTATGCTGGTGGGGAACAGCGAGCCGTCGTGGACGGACAGGTTCTCGAGCTGCCAGTGCACGCCGTCCGGCCGCGTAACGCCCTGGCGTTCGCTGCCGGCAAGGCCGCAGCCGCCCATGACGTGGGCGCTCACCACCTTGGTCAGCAGCGGCTTCATGGGCAAGGCATTGACCGCATCACGGGCCTGCGCCCACGAGGTGTAGGGCTGGGCCATCTCGTGCAGCGGCAGCACCTGTTTTGCACCTGCCGCGAACTGGATTTCCATCATCGACAGCAACGCCCTGCGCCCGCCGTCCATGACGTAGTCCGTCAGCGGATAGTCCAGCACGGCGGAGTTGTCGCTGCGCAGCTTGACATGCCCGCCCCTGGACTCGTCATGGAAGCCGTCCCGAAGCAACGCCAGCAAAGTGTGGTTGTAGGGAAAAGATCTGAGCAGGTCGTGCTGGCCCTGGCCGAAGCCCGGCACGGTCGACGCAAAGATCACGGGATGCAGCGGCGGTGCTTCGAGCTTGTAGCCGATGGGCCCGTCGATCGCCTGGGTTTCCAGGAAATGATCGGAGTAGATGGTTTGCGGCGCGCCGCTCCAGGCTTCCACCTTTTGCTCGAACACGCTCGAAGACATGACCACCGGATGCAGAAAGGTCCGGGCGCCCAGGACGCCATGCGGGTCTGGCGCCTGCGAGCGCAACAACACGGCCGGCGAGTTGATCGCGCCGCCAGCGAGCACATAGTGTTTGGCAACGATTCTGATGGTGTCACCCGCCGACCCGGCATGCGCACCCAGGTTACGGCACTGCAGCGCGGTAACCCTGCCGTTTGCCATTTCGAAGCGTTCGGCGCGGGTTTCAGTCAGCAACTGGGCGCCCTTGTCGAGCGCAGATGGGATGGTGGTGACCAGCATCGACTGCTTGGCATTGGTCGGGCAGCCCAAGCCGCAGGAGCCGAGGTTCCAGCAGCCCTTCACATTGCGCGAGATGGCCGACGCGGAAATGCCCAGCTTGGCCGCGCCCCTGCGCAACAAATCGTTGTTCTCATTGGGCGGCACCAGCCAGGGCGTGATGTTCAGGCGTTGCTCCGCCTGCGCAAAATAAGGGGCCAGCGCTTGCGTTGTATAGCCGTCCAGCCCAAACCGGTCTTGCCAGAATTGAAGCGTGGAGCCCGGCGTGCGAAAGGAACTGGTCCAGTTCACCGTGGTGGAGCCGCCCACACAGCGCCCCTGCAGGATGTTGATGGCCTTGTCTTCAGTCTTGCGTGCCGCGCTTTCCTGGTACAGCGAGGGATAAGCCTCGGACTCTTTCTGGTTGAAATCGCTGCTGCTTTTGAGCGGCCCCTCTTCAACAATCACCACCTGCAGGCCGGCCTTGGCGAGCACCTCGGCCGTGACGCCCGCACCCGCGCCGCTGCCGATGATGGCGACATCGCACGTGAGTGTGCCGGGCACCGGTGCCAGCACGCCACCCATGACTTTCCAGCCGCGCGCGATGCCCTCGCGGATAGGATCTTTCAGTTGGCTCATGCTGCTTGCGATGCTTTCAAATTTTCAGAGGACCGGGGTACCCCAGCAGCGGCCAGCTCGCCGGATCGGAGAAATACGCACCCGCGGTGATGTCATGCAATGCTGCGTAAGCTTGCTGCCGCAATGCCAGCCCGGACAGGCGCATGCCCTGGAGAGATTGCTGGATGGCGGTGACTGACGCCTGCTGCCACGGTTCACCCAATCCCGCCAGCGCGCGCCGGCCGGCGGCGCTCGCCAGCAAAGCCAGCAGTTGCGACAGTTCGGCCTGCGCATGCGGCGGCAAGGACTGCACCAGCACGTCAACCCGGCTGAGCAGGCCGTTCAATGCGATTTGCCTCGCGCCTTCATCGGCCGGCAGCGTTTTATCGAGCACGGCCCGACCGACCGCGGAAAACACCTCACGCCCGGAAGCGCTCAGCCTGCCGCCGTCGAGACCGGGCTGCAACAGCGCGGCCGCGCCGCCGGCGACCAGCAACACCGCCGCCGACGCTGCGCCGAGCTTGAGAAGCGTTCGTCTTTGCATCCTCGAAGTTTCGCACGCGCATTTCGGTTTCAATAGGGGCCCGTACCTAGATAAACTCCGGGTTTGTATGGACGCTTCCGCTCAACAAATACACGACGCACTGGAGACAGTGGCGAAGCTTCGCCAGTTGCACAGGGCCGACGCCGCACTCGGCCGCGCCAGCGCAGAGGTCAAACGCTTCCAGGCACGGCGCTTTCAGGCCACCTACTCCGATCTGCTGCACAGCCATCGGTACAAGACGGCGGCGGCGTTTTTCCTGCATGAGCTTTACAGCGACAAGGACTACGCCGAACGCGACCAGCAGTTTGCGCGCATCGCCGGCACCATCGCCAAGCTTTTTCCGCAGCCGGTGGTCAACACTGCCGCGGCGCTGGCTCAAGTGCACGCGCTGACGGAACAACTCGACGACCTGATGGCCCGCGAGTGGCTAAAGGACTCCGAGGCCATCCCCCAGAGCGACGAGTGCGCACGCTACATCCGCTGCTGGCGCCGCGTCGGCGACATCGCCGCCCGCAAGCGGCAGCTCGAGGTGGTGCTTCACCTGGGGCAGGAGCTTGACCACCTCACCCGGATGTTCGGGCTTCGCACACTGCTCAAAATGATGCGCGGACCTGCGGCCGCCGCCGGGTTGAACTCGCTGCAGCATTTTCTGGAGAGCGGCTTCGATGCCTTCGCCAACATGCGCGGCGCGGGCGAGTTCCTCAAGGTGATCAAAGACCGCGAGACCGCGTGGATCCACTCCCTGTTTGAGGACGATGCTGTCACCTGCGAGACCAGATTAAGCCATTTGCTCGCTGCCGGCCCCTGATATCGCGCCCGCATTAGGACAAGCCCCATACGGATTCCACCACACGGCTCCCACAATGAGCCGCAAGGAGTTTGTATGAACAAGCATTGGCTCAAGAGTTATCCCGAAGGTGTCCCCCACGAAATCGACACCGAGCAATTCCGCTCGCTTAACCATCTGCTGGAGGACTCCTTCAAGAAGAACGCGGCCAAGCCTTTCTCGGTGTGCATGGACCGCTGGATGACTTACGGACAGCTTGATGAACTCTCGTCGTCACTGGGCGCCTGGCTGCAGAGCCTGGGGCTGGAGCCGGGCGGCCGCGTGGCCATCATGCTGCCCAATGTGCCGCAATTCGCAGTCACGATGGCAGCCATCCTGCGCGCCGGCTACACCTGCGTGAACGTCAATCCGCTGTACACCGCGCGCGAACTGGAACACCAGTTGCGCGACTCCGGTGCGACGGCTATCGTCATCCTTGAAAACTTCGCCGCCACCTTGGCGGAGGTGATCGAACGCACCCCGGTGAAGAACGTCGTCATGGCCTCCATGGGCGACCTGCTGGGGTTCTGGTACGGCCAATGGATCACCTTTGCGGTGCGTCATCTTGCCAAGCTCGTGCCGGCGTATAAGTTGCCTTTGAACGACGGACGCGCCGTCACTACCTTCAATCGCGCGATAGCGGAAGGAAGCCGCCTGGTGCTCAAGCCCACGCAAAGCACGCTGGACTCCATTGCTTTTCTGCAGTACACCGGTGGCACCACGGGCCTGTCCAAGGGCGCGGTGCTCACCCATCGCAACATCGTTGCCGCGATTCTGCAGGCGGAGGCATGGTTCACGCCGGCCTTGAAACGCGTGGGCGACGTGAGCAGGACCAACAACATCGCGGCCTTGCCGCTCTATCACATCTTCGCGCTGACGCTGTGCCTGCTCACCATCCGCTGGGGTGCGCACCTGACGCTGATTCCCAACCCGCGCGACTTCGGCAAGTTCATCGAGGTTCTCAAGAAGCGGCCCTTTCACATGTTGCCCGCGGTCAATACGCTGTTCAATGCGTTGCTTCAGCATCCGCAGTTCAAAACCGTGGATTTTTCCAGCCTTTGCGTCTCTCAGGCCGGCGGAATGGCAGCATCAGAAGGCACGGCAAAACACTGGCTGCAGGTTACCGGTTGCCCCATGATCGAGGGCTGGGGCATGAGCGAGACCTGTGCGATCGGGACCAACAACCCGGTCATCAACAAAGAGTTCACCGGCACCATAGGCCTGCCCTTGCCCAGCATCGAAATTGCCATCAAAGACGATGACGGAAAGTCGCTTGCACCTGGCGAATCCGGCGAGATCTGTGTCAAAGGTCCGCAGGTGATGACGGGCTACTACCAGCAACCGGAGGAAAACAAGAAGGCCTTTACCTCCGACGGCTTTATGCGCACCGGCGATATCGGCATCATGGATGAGCGCGGCTACACCAAAATCATTGACCGGAAAAAGGACATGATCATTGTGTCGGGCTTCAACGTGTTCCCGAACGAGCTTGAAAATGTGATTTCCCTGTGTCCCGGCGTCGTCGAATGCGCCGCCATTGGAATCGCTGATGACAAACAGGGGGAAGCCATCAAGGTGTTTGTCGTCAAAAACGACCCCACACTGACCGAAGACGATCTGGCTTCCTATTGCAAGCAACATCTCACCGGCTACAAACGCCCCAAATACATCGAGTTTCGCGATGACTTGCCCAAAACCAACGTGGGGAAAATTCTCAGGCGTGAGCTACGCGCGTCGGCCTGAGCGTCTTTTCGCCGGAAAATGCTGATGGCCGCACCGGAATTGCCGCCTGGGCTGCACGTTTTCGAGCGCGGGTGGCTCTCCGCCAACAATATTTTGTTTACGGGTGGCGACGAAACCGTTCTCGTTGATAGCGGATATTGCACGCACGCGCCGCAAACACTCGCTTTGGTGGAGTCCGTCCTCGGCTCACGGCCGCTTGATGTTCTCATCAACACGCATTTGCACAGCGATCACTGCGGCGGCAATGCCGCTTTACAGGCGCGCTACCTGGACCTGCGCACACTGATTCCCCCCGGCCACGCGAAGCAGGTCACCGATTGGGATCCGGTGGCGCTGACTTATTTGCCGACTGGGCAGCTCTGTCCGCGTTTTGACTTTACAGATGCGCTCCGGCCAGGGAGCTCCATGCGTTTTGGAGCTGAAATGTGGCAGGTTCACGCGGCGCCGGGCCATGATCCACATTCGCTGCTGTTCTTTGAACCGCGGAGTCGTGTACTTATTTCTGCGGATGCGCTGTGGGAAAACGGCTTCGGGGTTGTTTTTCCAGAACTTGAGGGAGTAGATGCATTCTCAGAAGTCGCCGCGACCTTGGATTTGATCGAGCAATTAAGTCCCCGAGTCGTTATTCCTGGGCACGGTCGAGTTTTTTCGTATGCGCCCGAAGTACTTGCCCGCGCGCGGCAGCGGCTGGAGTCATTCGTCAACGATCCGTCGAGACATGCTCGGCACGCTGCGAAAGTGTTGCTGAAGTTCAAGTTGCTCGAAATCCAGCGGCGGGATTTTGACGAGTTCACAAAATGGGTTATGGAGACGCCCTATTTCATGCAAATCAAAGCCACGTTTTTTGGCAACGTATCCGATCGAATCTGGATAGATCAGCTCGTCGCGGATCTGGTCACAGCCGGCGCGGCGCGAAGAGACGGCAATTTTATTGCGAATGCTTGATCCCGCCAGGCGAACATGAGCAGTTCCACGGGTGCGTCTCCGGTCGACAGCGGGAACCATCCTCATTCTTCTCGTCCCCTGATCACCAGAACGAACAAAAAAGCCCGCACGGATTCGTGCGGGCTTTTTAATTAGCGTGTGACTTGGTAAACCACCACCTCATACTGGGTATGAAGCGCACAAAAGAAAACGCCCGGTTGATCAAAAATCAACCGGGCGTTCCTTGCTGTAAGAGCCTGACGATGTCCTACTTTCACACGGGAATCCGCACTATCATCGGCGCTAAGTCGTTTCACTGTCCTGTTCGGGATGGGAAGGAGTGGTACCAACTTGCTATGGTCATCAGGCATAACTTTTTGACAGATTGTTCATAGAACAACCCATCGAATTCATAGAGCAAATCAGCTTGTATTTAGATTCGCACAGCTGCTGGGCTGTGCTTTTTGAATGCGTCAACTTGGCATAACAACTTCGAATTAATCAAAGTTATAGGGTCAAGCCGCACGAGCAATTAGTATCAGTTAGCTTAACGCATTACTGCGCTTCCACACCTGACCTATCAACGTCCTGGTCTTGAACGACTCTTTAGGGGGCTCAAGGCCCCGGCAGATCTAATCTTGAAACGAGTTTCCCGCTTAGATGCTTTCAGCGGTTATCTCTTCCGAACTTAGCTACTCGGCAATGCCACTGGCGTGACAACCGATACACCAGAGGTTCGTCCACTCCGGTCCTCTCGTACTAGGAGCAGGCTTCCTCAAATCTGCAGCGCCCACGGAAGATAGGGACCAAACTGTCTCACGACGTTTTAAACCCAGCTCACGTACCTCTTTAAATGGCGAACAGCCATACCCTTGGGACCGGCTACAGCCCCAGGATGAGATGAGCCGACATCGAGGTGCCAAACACCGCCGTCGATATGAACTCTTGGGCGGTATCAGCCTGTTATCCCCAGAGTACCTTTTATCCGTTGAGCGATGGCCCTTCCATACAGAACCACCGGATCACTATGTCCTGCTTTCGCATCTGCTCGACTTGTCAGTCTCGCAGTTAAGCACGCTTATGCCATTGCACTATTAGCACGATGTCCGACCGTACCTAGCGTACCTTCGAACTCCTCCGTTACACTTTGGGAGGAGACCGCCCCAGTCAAACTGCCTACCATGCACTGTCCCCGATCCAGATAATGGACCTAGGTTAGAACCTCAAACACACCAGGGTGGTATTTCAACGTTGGCTCCATGCGATCTAGCGACCACACTTCAAAGCCTCCCACCTATCCTACACAGATCTGTTCAAAGTCCAATACAAAGCTACAGTAAAGGTTCATGGGGTCTTTCCGTCTTTCCGCGGGGAGATTGCATCATCACAAACATTTCAACTTCGCTGAGTCTCAGGAGGAGACAGTGTGGCCATCATTACGCCATTCGTGCAGGTCGGAACTTACCCGACAAGGAATTTCGCTACCTTAGGACCGTTATAGTTACGGCCGCCGTTTACTGGGACTTCAATCAAGAGCTTGCACCCCATCATTTAATCTTCCAGCACCGGGCAGGCGTCACACCCTATACGTCGACTTTCGTCTTAGCAGAGTGCTGTGTTTTTAATAAACAGTTGCAGCCACCGATTTTTTGCAACCTCATTGGGCTCCCCAAGTAAATGGTTCACCTACTAAAGGCACACCTTCTTCCGAAGTTACGGTGTCAATTTGCCGAGTTCCTTCTCCTGAGTTCTCTCAAGCGCCTTAGAATACTCATCTCGCGCACCAGTGTCGGTTTGCGGTACGGTCGTGTGTAGCTGAAGCTTAGTGGCTTTTCCTGGAAGCAGGGTATCACTCACTTCGTCTGCAAGCAGACTCGTTATCACCCCTCATCTAAGCCCGGCGGATTTACCTACCAGGCACGACTACAGGCTTGAACCAACATATCCAACAGTTGGCTGAGTTAACCTTCTCCGTCCCCACATCGCACTACACATCGGTACAGGAATATTGACCTGTTTCCCATCAGCTACGCATCTCTGCCTCGCCTTAGGGGCCGACTCACTCTACGCCGATGAACGTTGCGTAGAAAACCTTGCGCTTACGGCGAGGGGGCTTTTCACCCCCTTTAACGCTACTCATGTCAGCATTCGCACTTCTGATACCTCCAGCAGGGTTTACACCACCACCTTCACAGGCTTACAGAACGCTCTCCTACCACTTGCAATAAATTGCAAATCCGCAGCTTCGGTAACTGGCTTAGCCCCGTTACATCTTCCGCGCAGGACGACTCGATCAGTGAGCTATTACGCTTTCTTTAAATGATGGCTGCTTCTAAGCCAACATCCTGACTGTTATAGCCTTCCCACTTCGTTTCCCACTTAGCCAATTTTAGGGACCTTAGCTGGCGGTCTGGGTTGTTTCCCTCTTGAGTCCGGACGTTAGCACCCGGTGCTCTGTCTCCCAAGCTGTACTCATCGGTATTCGGAGTTTGCATTGGTTTGGTAAGTCGCCATGACCCCCTAGCCAAAACAGTGCTCTACCCCCGATGGTAATACTTGAGGCACTACCTAAATAGTTTTCGGAGAGAACCAGCTATTTCCAAGTTTGTTTAGCCTTTCACCCCTATCCACAGCTCATCCGCTAGTTTTGCAACACTAGTCGGTTCGGACCTCCAGTGCGTGTTACCGCACCTTCATCCTGGCCATGGATAGCTCACTTGGTTTCGGGTCTACACCCAGCGACTGATCGCCCTATTCGGACTCGATTTCTCTACGGCTACCCTATTCGGTTAACCTTGCCACTGAATGTAAGTCGCTGACCCATTATACAAAAGGTACGCAGTCACCCCTTACGAGGCTCCTACTTTTTGTAAGCACACGGTTTCAGGATCTATTTCACTCCCCTCCCGGGGTTCTTTTCGCCTTTCCCTCACGGTACTAGTTCACTATCGGTCAATGATGAGTATTTAGCCTTGGAGGATGGTCCCCCCATATTCAGACAGGATTTCTCGTGTCCCGCCCTACTTGTCGTTAGCTCAGTACCACAAGTCTCTTTTTGCATACGGGGCTATCACCCGCTATGGCCAACCTTTCCAGGCTGTTCTGCTAAGAGTCTTGCTATCACTAACAGGCTTCTCCGATTTCGCTCGCCACTACTTTCGGAATCTCGGTTGATGTATTTTCCTCGAGCTACTGAGATGTTTCAGTTCACCCGGTTCGCTTCGCACACCTATGTATTCAGTGAGCGATACCCCTAAGGGTGGGTTTCCCCATTCAGAAATCTCCGGATCAAAGCTAATTTGCCAGCTCCCCGAAGCTTATCGCAGGCTATCACGTCTTTCGTCGCCTATCATTGCCAAGGCATCCACCATGTGCTCTTATTCACTTGACCCTATAACTTTGATTTCTCAAGTTATCTTCAAGGAATGATGTCTGGTCTTTCACCAGACGCGTTATGCCGTATCTTTCAATATCCGGTTTGATCCGAAATTAAAAGTTTCTTTTGACGCAATCAAAAATCTCTAAATGTTGCTGGTGGCACGGTCTGCACTAAACCTTTACGAATGTGCAGTTTCCACCAGCAACGCTGATTTAACTCTATGAATTTTTAAAGAACAGCCAATAATTGAAATGAATCAATTAAC
>NZ_JBFUGK010000005.1:0-135000 GCF_056402935.1 Polaromonas sp. P3_B1 | reverse complement strand
AAACTTTTCAGATCAGGCTTCGTTCAGGGACAGCGGCAATGAGCGGAGCCGCTTTCCTGTCAATGAAAACAGTGCATTTGCGAGTGCCGGCGCCAGTGGTGGAACACCCGGCTCGCCTGCACCACTCGGCGCTCTTTCACTGGGAACAAGATAGGTCTCCACGATGGGCGCCTGGGCCAGGCCCAGCATGGCGTATTGGGGGAAGTTCTTTTGCTTCACCACGCCGTCTTCTATATCTATGCGTCCATACAGCGCCGCGCTCAAGGCAAACACGACGGAACCCTCCATCTGCTGCGCAACGATGCCAGGGTGGACCACCGTGCCGCAATCAATGGCGCAAACCACTCGGTGCACACGCGGCTCCCCATTTTGCAAAGACACCTCCACCACCTGCGCCACGATGGTTCCGAAGGATTCGTGCAGGGCCAGGCCGCGGGCCCGTCCGGCGGGCAGCGGCGTGCCCCAGCCCGCCTTGGCGGCGGCCAGGTCCAGCACGGCCAGGTGCCGGGGCGCTTCTTCTAATAGAGAGCGCCTGAAGGCCAGCGGGTCCTGCTTCGCGTCCAGGGCCAGCTCGTCCATAAAGCTTTCCGAGAAAAAAGCATTGTGGGAATGCCCCACCGAGCGCCAGTAACCCACAGGCACGCCGGAGTGCGTCGCCACGTGCGAGATCTTCTGGCTGGCAAAGCCGTAGGGCAGGTCGAACAAGCCCTCGGCCGCGCTTTTATCGGGCGTTTCCACGGGCGCGGCCAGCGACGGCAGGTTGCGCTCCAGCCAGCGCGGGGTGATCGCATCGCCCGCCGAGCAGATCCGCAGGCCGCCGACCTTGCCGGCCGCGTCCAGCGAGGCGCTGAGCCTGGCCCGCTGCATGGGCCGGTAGAAGTCATGGGTGGTGTCCTCCTCGCGCGACCAGATCAGCTGGACCGGCCGGCCGCCGCACTCCAGGGCCACACGCACGGCCTGGGCCACACAATCGACCTCCAGCCGGCGCCCAAAGCCGCCGCCCAGCAAAGTCACGGTGATATGGACGTCCTCAAGCGCGACGCGCGCCACACGGGCGGCAACTGCCACCGCCATTTGCGGCACCTGGGTGGGCACCCACAGCCAGACCTTGCCGTCCTTGAGCTGCGCGGTGCAGTTCATGGGCTCCAGCGTGGCATGGGCCAGGTAGGGCGCGCTGTACAAGGCCTCGACCTTGCGGCTTGCGGCCGCTTCGGCCTTATCGACTTCGCCCTTTTCATAAAAGGTGGAACCCGCTTCGCGATCCAGCGCGGCTTGCAGCGCCTTGCCGATCTCGCCGCTGTCCAGCCCGCCGGCCGGGCGCTGCTGCCAGTCCACCGGCACCGCCAGGGCTGCCTGCTGCGTCTGCCACCAGGTTTTACCCACCACGGCAAACCCGGCAGTGGAGCCCGCATACGCGGGCAGGCGCACAAGGCGCTCCACCCCGGGCGCGGCCAGCGCAACCTCTGTATGAATGGCGCCGGCCGAGCCGCCCAGCATAGGGCACAGTCGGACCGCCGCATACAGCATGCCCGGCAACCGCACGTCCAGCCCGAAGACCGCCGTGCCATTAACCTTGGCAGGCAGATCCGGGCGTGGGGCCTTGCGCCCTATCAGAATCCAGTCCTTGCGGTTTTTCAGCTGCACTTCGCCTGGCGGTGTTGCGGCGGCGAATTTCGCCAGCTCGCCGTAGTGGGCGGAGGGCCCGGAGGGATGGGAAATCACGCCCTTGCTGACACTGAGCTCATCCACCGGCAGCTTCCAGTCCAGCGACGCCGCCCCCAGCAGCGAAGCGCGGGCGGTCGCAGCGGCCGTGCGCAGCACCTCCCAGGCGTCGGCCACGCTGGACGACGCGCCCGTGGCGTTAATGCCCAACTCGCGGGCCAGCTTGCCCACCATCCATTCGCCGAGCCTGACCTTGGTGGGGCGCACCCGCGGAGCGCCTTGCGCCGCATAGTCGTCCACCTCCAGCGGATGGAAGGGCAGGCTGCCGACCAGCATGGCGACATTGCCGTAAATCGCATCGGAGCCGGCCTGCTCCAGGCTGACCCGCGCCAGCGGCACATCCAGCTCCTCGGCCACCAGCATGGCCAGCGCGGTGTGCACGCCCTGCCCCATTTCACTGCGCGGCATGGCCAGCACCACACTGCCGTCGGCCCGTATCTTGATCCAGCCATTGAACACCACGCCCGTGAGGTCAGGTTCCGCGCCCGCGGGCCAGGGATGGGACGCGCTGCCCAGGCGGGATCGTGCCGGCAGCATGCCCCAACCGACCAGCAGTGCGCCAGCCGCGCCCGCAGCGCTAAACAGCCAGGCCCGCCGCTTCATGCCTTCGTCCTTTTGGCCACGCCGGCAGGCGCCATTCCGGCCGCCCGTTTGATGGCCGCGCGGATGCGCTGGTAGGTGCCGCAGCGGCAGATATTGGTCATGGCCGCGTCGATGTCGGCGTCCGTCGGCTTGGGGGTTTTGTCCAGCAGTGCGGCTGCCGCCATCAGCATGCCGGACTGGCAGTAGCCGCATTGCGGCACCTGCTCGGCGATCCAGGCCAGTTGCAGGGCGTGAGGTTTATCCGGCGTGCCCAGCGCTTCTATGGTCTGGATGCGCTTGCCCAGCACGGCGGACACCGGCACCGAGCAGGAACGCACCGCCTGCCCATCGACCCGCACGGTGCAGGCGCCGCAGGCCGCCACGCCGCAGCCGAACTTGGTGCCGGTCATGTTCAGCACGTCGCGTAGCAGCCACAACAGGGGCATGCCGGGATCGGCCTCGGCCTGGACGAGCCGGCCGTTGATTTGCAGTTCCACGAAATCTCCCTCCGCGATCCGTCGTCCAAGCCGACGACTCCGACGACTATATCGGCGAGCCCGGGCAGGCGATAGGGCGGCAATGCCACACCGACATGGGCGCCAGCCGTAAGAACTTGTATTCACCTGTCGAATCCGCCCCGGCGAGGGCTGTCTTTGCGTGGGGACGGATAATCCGTCTCTTATATGGCACTAATTACCCTCCTGGACGCCCAACTCGCTTTTGGGCACGTCGCACTGCTGGATCACGCAGATTTTTCCCTTGAGAGCAACCAGCGCATAGGCCTGATAGGCCGCAACGGCACCGGCAAGTCGTCCCTGCTCAAAATCCTCGCCGGCCTCGAAAAACCCGATGACGGCACGCTGCAGCTGCAAAACAACCTTCGCATCGCCTACGTGCCGCAGGAGCCCAGCCTGGACCCCCACGCCACCGTGTTCATCGCGGCCAGCGCGGGCCTGGCGCGCACCCGCCATGTGGTGGAGCAATATCTGGCGGCCGACGAGAACACCGACCTGGACGCACTGCAGTCCGAAATCGAGGCGCTGGACGGCTGGACCTGGGAGCAGCGCGTCGAGGAAACCTTGCACCGCCTGCACCTGGACAAGGATGCCATCGTCGGCTCGCTTTCGGGCGGCACCAAAAAACGCGTGGCGCTGGCCCAGGCGCTGGTTGCCAAGCCCGACGTGCTGCTGCTCGACGAGCCCACCAACCACCTGGACCTGGATTCCATCGCCTGGCTGGAGGAACTGCTGGTCAATTTCAACGGCAGCATCATCACCATCACCCACGACCGGGCTTTCCTGGACCAGGTCGCCACCGTCATCGTCGAGCTGGACCGCGGCAAGCTGAACAGCTACCCCGGCAACTTCGCCCAGTACCTGGTGCAAAAAGAAGAGCAGATGGCGCAAGAGGCCGTCATCAACGCCAAGGCCGACAAGCTGCTGGCGCAGGAAGAAGTCTGGATCCGCAAGGGCGTGGAAGCGCGCCGCACGCGCAGCGTAGCCCGCATAGGCCGCCTCGAAGCCCTGCGCGCCAACCGCGCGGCCCGGCGCGACGCCGTCGGCCGCGTCAACCTCGATGTCTCCAGCGGCGAGCGAAGCGGCAAGATCGTCGCCGAGCTCACCAACGTGAGCAAAAGCTTCGGCCACCCCGGCAGCGAAAGAATCATCGTCAACAAATTCACCGGCACCCTGCTGCGCGGCGACAAGATCGGCCTGCTGGGCCCCAACGGCGCCGGCAAGACCACGTTGCTCAAGCTCATCCTGGGCGAGTTGCAGCCCGACGCGACCACACCACCCGGCAAGGTGCGCCAGGGCGCCAACCTGCAGGTGGCCTATTTCGACCAGATGCGCGACAGCCTGGACCTGGACGCCACGCTGGAAGACTTCATCAGTCCCGGCAGCGAATGGGTGGAGATCAACGGCGCCAAAAAACACGTCAAGAGCTACCTGACCGACTTTTTGTTCTCGCCCGCGCGCGCCAATTCGCCGGTGCGTACCCTCTCGGGCGGCGAACGCAACCGCCTGCTGCTGGCGCGCCTGTTCGCCCGGCCGGCCAATGTGCTGGTGCTCGACGAGCCGACCAACGACCTGGACATCGATACCCTGGAGCTGCTGGAAGACCTGCTGCAGAACTACGAAGGCACGGTCTTCCTGGTCAGCCACGACAGGCGCTTCCTGGACAACGTGGTCACCAGCACCATCGCCTATGAAGGTACGCCCGAGAACCCCGGTTTCTGGCGCGAATACGAAGGCGGCGTGACCGACTGGATCACCCAGTCCAAACGCGCCGCGCAGATCACCGGCAACGCCAGGCCCGGCCCCGGCGCTTCCAGCCCCAAGCCCGCCGGAAAAAGCAGCAGCGAGCCCAAAAAGGATGCGGGCGAAGCGCCCCCCGCCAAAAAGAAGCTCAGCTACAAAGAGCAGCGCGAGCTCGACGGCCTGCCGGCGCTGATCCAGCAGCTGGAGTCGCAGCAAAAAGCGATCGAGCAAGAGCTTTACGACGGCACGCTCTACAGCACGAATGCCAAGCGCGCCGCTGAACTCAACGCGCGCAACAGCAAGATTGAGGAAGAGCTGATGGACGCACTGCAACGCTGGGAAGCCTTGTCGTCGTAAGCGCCTGCTTTCTACAAAAGTTGCCTTGCTTCCCGCCCGGCTTGCGCAGTCAAGCCGGGCTCCTACAAAAAGAGTCGGCGCCAGCGCAGGCGGACGCGGCATCAAATACATCTCCTTACGCTAAAGTGGTCTGCACCATGCCGACCGCTTCCATCGCCCTTCCCAACGTCCGCTTTTCCTCCTCGGCTTTGCGCCGTTTGCTCTCCGCACTTGGGTTGGCTTTCACGGTTGCGTGGCTGACCGGCTGCGCTTCCTTGCCCAGCGAGGTCGACAGGCCGGTGACGACCGCCCTCGCCAACCCCGCTGAAACCCGGCTGGGCGCACTGGTGGCGGCCCGCGCCGCCAAGGCCGGCACGCGCAACGATTCGGGCTTTGCGCTGGTGGGCGATGCCGAGCTGGCCTTCAGCAGCCGCATGACCCTGATCAAGGCCGCGCAGAAAACCCTGGACATCCAGTACTACGCCATCTTTGCCGACGACACCACCGAGCGCATGTTCGAGGCCTTGCGCGAGGCCGCCGGCCGCGGCGTGCGCATACGCATCCTGCTGGACGACTTCAACACCTCTGGCAAGAACGCCCAGGTGCTCAAGCTCGCCTTCGAGAAAAATTTCGAGCTGCGGTTGTTCAACCCCTTGCCCGGCGGGCGCGGCTCCATGGTGATGCGCATTTTGAGCAACCTCAAGGACGCCGCGCGCATGCAGCGGCGCATGCACAACAAGATGTTTGTGGCCGACAACGCCGTCGCCATTACCGGCGGGCGCAACCTGGGCGAGACCTACTTCGGCCAGAGCAAGGGCACGAATTTTGTGGACATCGACGTGATCGCCGCCGGCCGCATCGCGCGCGACCTGTCCGCGAGCTTTGACCAGTACTGGAACAACCCGCTGGCCTACCCGGTGCAGTCGCTGATGACCGCCAAGGAGATAGAGGCCCTCAAGCCGCCGCCCGCCGGCGCCCAGTCCGCCAACCTCAACCGGGAAGATCCGGCGACGCTGGCCAGCGCCACGCAAGCCGCCATCGCCGAATCGAATGCCTCCGCCGCATCCGCCGCCGCGCTGCCCGACTCCGCCGACCTGCGCCTGTTGACCTGGACCTGGGCACCCTCCGTCCTGCTGGTCGACAAACCGTCCAAAATCGCCGCCGACGCCGACACCACCGGCGAGTCCCAGGACACCACGGTCGACGGCCTGCTGCAGCTGATGTCGCAGGCCAAGGGCAACCTGCTCATCGTCTCGCCCTACTTCGTGCCCGGCGAGCGCATGATGAAGCAGTTCGCCGAACTGCGCCAGCGCGGCGTACGCGTGCGCGTGCTCACCAACTCGCTGGCCTCCAACGACGCGCCGGCCGCCCACGTCGGCTACGCGCGCTACCGAAGGGCCTTGCTCGACATGGGCATAGAGCTCTATGAAATGCGCGCCGAACAGGAGGGCTCCTTTTCCAGCTTCGGCTCATCGGCGCTGGGCGGTGGTTCTACCGGCGGGTCCACCGGCGGCTCGCGCGCCAGCCTGCATTCCAAGGTGGTGGTGATGGACGACCGGTTGCTGGTGGTCGGCTCCATGAACCTGGACCTGCGCTCCCAGCTGCAGAACAGCGAAGTCGCCATCATCATCCGCAACCGCGCCATCTCGGCCGAAGCCACGCGGCTGATCGAACCCACGCTGGCCGGCGGCGCCTACCGCGTGGAGCTGGATGAAGGCCAGCTGGTCTGGCGCGCGCCGCAGAGCTCGCAACTCAAGGACTCCCGGGTGGAGCCCGATGCGAGCCTGGGCCTGAAGTTGATGCTCAAGCTGATCGGGCCCTTTGCGCCGGAAGAGATGCTTTAGCCGGGGTCTTGCTCCGGCCTTGCGCGCTTTTCCTTCTCATCCTCCTCTTTCCTCTTCTTAGTTCTGCTGGCCGGGTCTCGCCCCGGCGGGCGACTTACTTTCTTTTGCTTCGCCAAAAGAACGTAAGCAAAGAAAAGGCGACCCGCAGTCTGGGTCCCTGCGCTTCGCTACGGGCAACCTGCGGTGCTCGAGCCAAGCGGGGTCAAAAACAACTCGCTTCGCTCAAACACGTTTTTGCCCTGATCCGCTTGTCTCTGCGCTCCTCGGCCCAGCCAGGACGGGGAAGTCCGAAATACCAAAACCAATACCGAAGACAAATACCAAAGAACAAACCAAGACAAACAAGGACACGCCGTGGCGTGTCCTTGTGATTTCAGGTCTTCAGGGTTTTGTCTTCGGCTGTTTGGCTGTTCGGTATCCGGGCCCCTTGTGTATGCGCCGAGGAGCGCAGGTCCAGACGGATCAGGGCAAAAACGTGTTTGAGCGAAGCGAGTTGTTTTTGACCCCGTCTGGACCGAGCACCACAGGCTGCCCGTAGCGAAGCGAAGGGACGCAGACACCAGGGTCGCCTTTTCTTTTGCTTACTTTTCTTTTGGCGAAGCAAAAGAAAAGTGAGTTGCCGCCGGGCAACCCCCGGCCAACAAGTCTCAACAAGGGGCGCGCCCGCCGGCGCAAGACCCGGCCAACCAGCGCTGTAATCCCCTGTAATCGCCATCGCGCGGGTAGCTGCCTAGAGTCAAGGTCCACGCTGCGCGAAACGTCTTTCGCGCCGAGGGAAGACGAAAGGACAAGCGCATGAAAGTAGCCATTGTCGGCGGGGGCCTGGCGGGTATCGCCGCAGCACATACCCTGCTTGGGGACGGCGACGTCAGCGAAGTTCACTTGCTGGAGGCCCGCGGCGGCTACGGCGGCCGCGCCCGGACCGACAGCACTTCCATCCCGGGGTTTGCCTTCGACATGGGAGCGCAATACATCCAGGACCCGACCACCAACCCGCTGACCGAAATCGCGAAAGACCTCCGCTTTGAGACCGTCGCGGAGAACGCTTCCTACGAACTGCGCGTGGACGAGGACGGCACCTGGAAGAACGTCGATACCACCGACCCCGAGGTGCAGGCCGTCGTTGACGGCATACGCGCGTCCTACAGGGTTGCCAAAACCCAGCCCAATGTCGTGGTGGCCGCCAAACCCCGCTTTGACACCCAGGTGGAAATGTTCGGCCATGCCACCTCCCCCTATGGGCCGTTCACGGAATCAGCCGAGACATGGCAATACCTGGCGGCGGACCGCGCGCGGGAAGTTGCGGGCGACGGTGCGGAGAACCTGTTCGTCAAGCGCGGCGTGGGCACCCTGGTCGCGGCCTACGGCCAGCTCCTGCCTACCCTGTACGAGGACCGTTACCACGCGCATTTCGACACCCGCGTCACATCGATTGCCCACGGCGGCAGCGGCATCACCCTGACCCTGGGCACGTCGGGCAGCACGCTGGCGGTTGATGCCTGCATCGTCACCGTGCCGGTATCGGTGCTGGGCAGCGGCGCCATCACCTTCGAGCCGGCCCTGCCCGCCGCCTACACCAATGCGCTCAAGGCCTTGCGGCTGGGCTCCTACAAAAAGCTCGCCCTGAAACTCCGTACCGATCCCGCCGGCATCGTGCCCGGCACCAACTACTACCTGATCGAAGCGGAGCCTGAGGGTGTCTGGCAGTGTTACCGCCTGCCCCATGCCCCCGACGTGCTGATGGCGCATGCGGCCGGAGACTTTGCCTCGGCACTGGACGCCATGGAGGACAAGGACGTGTTCGCGCTCTTCAAGGCCGGCATCCAGTCCGCTTTTGACGGCGTGTACTTCACCAACGGCAAGGCCATCACCAACTGGAGCGACGAGCCCAACGCCCTGGGTGCGTATTCCTATACCGCGTTCATAGGCGGCGGCCCCAGCGACCCGGTCCCCCTCAAGGCCCGCAGCGACCTGGGTGTGCCCCTGGGCAAGCTGCACTTCGCGGGCGAGGCCACCAACCTGCAGTGCTACGGCACCTTGCAGGCCGCCTATTTCGAAGGCGTGCGCGCGGCCGACGCCGTGCTGGCCTGAGCCGCGCGGACGGCATCCTTTTTTTCAACCCCCACAGGAGATCACCATGCGTTACCTGCAAGTTTCCAAACAGACGCTGCGCAATGCCGGCTATAGCGTCCCGGCCCAAGCCAACAGTTTCTTCCCGGCCAACAACCAGACGGACCATATCCACCTTGGCGTGCCCACCAGCTATATGGACGGCAACGAACAGAAGTTCGCCGAGGACGGCAATGTGTTTGTCACCTACATCTCGTTCAAGCGCAACGACGCTTTCTGGTTCCGCCTGGACCACAACGACACGGACGGCTACTTCTCTTTTCCCACAGGCCATTCCGCCGCCGAGCTGCCCGATACCTGGGTGACGGCCCTGCGCGCAACCGGCGTGGTGCGCGGGTTGTGAACGAAGGCCCGGCTCGCGCCGGGTTTACTGGTCGACTTTGACGCGGTAAGTCACGACCAGCTGGCCGCCTGAAGCCAGCGAGCCGGTGAAGGTCCACTTCAGCGCCCCCTGGGCATTGACCGCCGGCTGCGTCGTCACCGTGCAGCTGGTGATGCCCGTGGGCAGCGAGCCCGGGCAGGCGGCCGACACAAAGCCTGTGAAGGCCGCGGTGGAGTCGCTCACGAACAGCGTGGACAGCGGCTGCGTGCCGTTGTTGGTCGCCGTCAGCGTGTACTGCAGCGTGTCGCCCGGATTGGCGTTCACGCTGGTGGCCGCGGCAATGGCCTGGGTCACGTTGCTCACCAGCTTGGACAGCGACAGGTCCCCTGCCTGGCCCACCGTGGTGACGTCGGTGGCCAGCAGGGTAGTGACAGCCAGGGCCGGCGCGGAGTTGGTGTAAGTGAAGGCCGCGCTCAGCGTGACGCTGTTCTGCGCACCCTGGCCGGCGCCCGCGGGCACGAACTGCTTGACGACCAGGCAGATGGTCTGCCCCGCGGTGACGGTGATGGTGGCGGCAGGCTGCGTCTCGCTGGCCTCCACCGCCGCGTTGCAATTGCTGTCCTGGTAGAGCACCTGGTTCCAGGCGGGGCTCGCAGGCGTGGCAGTGTTCGCTATCGAGAAGGCGACCGACCCGCCGGTGGCGGCTTTGTAAGTGTGCGCGTAGAACACCACGGTGCCGGGCTGGGCGGTCTGCGCGCCGTTGGGGCTCAGGGTGTTGGGCGCCACCATGCCGAAGCTGATACCGGTGCGCGCCAGGCCCGAGCCTGCGGTGTAGCTCACGCTGGGGCGGGTGTACGTGCCGCCCGTTGTGCCGGCCGAGCCGCCGGTGGCGGTGTAGCCGGCCGGCAGCACGGGCGTGAGGGTCACGGTGCCGCTGGTGGCCCCGGGGATCCACAGGATGAAGCTGCCGTCGCTGGCCGTGGGCTCACTGTCCAGCGTGGTCGCGCCCTGCATGGCGTTGACGGTGATGCCGGCCAGGCCCGGCTCGGTGCCGGCCTTCACGCCGTTGTTGGCCGTGGTGGCGCCCGCGCCGTTGTCGGCGAACACATTGCCGCTCAGCGTGCTGCCGTTGTACAGGCCGAAGTTCTGCGGGACGGGCGGCGCGCCCACGATGCTGAACTGGATGATGCCGGTCGGGTTTTGCGTGCCGATAAAGCCGGCCGGGTAGGCCGCCGTGATGTCGCTCAGGGTGGAGTTGCCGTCCACGACCAGGCAATAGTTGCCCTGCTGTATGTTGGTAAAGCTGTAGGCGCCGGTGCTGAGATTGACCGAGGCCGCCACCGTGGCCGGGCCGTTGCAGGTGCTGCCCGAGCGCGGCACCAGCTTGACCCACAGGGCGGTCGCCCCACCTATGCCAGCCTCGCCCGCGTCCAGGTTGCCGTTATGGTTGGGATCGCTGTACACGTTGCCGCCGAAGCCCAGGGCCACCGTGCTGACCACGGGCGCGGCGCAACCGGCGCTCGGTGTGTTGGCGGCCGTGCAGGTGGTCGAGGTCGGCGGGCTGGTGCCGCCGGCCGGGTCCACGGCGGTGTAGTTGGTGACCGTGATGTTGCTGGTCGGCCTGGCGGTGATCTGCAGCACCGAGGTGCCGCCGCTGGCGGCGATGGTGCCGACAAAATCACAGGTCACCAGTGTGCCGCCGGCGTTGGCCGCGGTCGAGCAGGTCCAGCCGGTGCCGCTGCTGCTGACATATGCCATGTTGACGGGCAACTGGTCCACCACGCGTGCCACGAAGGCCGGCGTCGTGGTGGTGGTCGCCACCGTGAGGCTGTAGACGCTGTTGATGCCCACCTGCAGCGCCGGGCTGGGCTGGGATTTGGTGACGGTCAGCGTGGGATAGATGGGTGTGATGGTCACGGAGCCGTTGCCGCCGGGATTGCCGCTGGCCGGCGCCGTGCCGGCGACGGTAGCACCGCCCGCGCCGCCCAGCGAGGCGGTCACGCTGAAGGCCGAAACCAGCACCGTGTCACGGCAGGAGCCGCCGCCCGTGGCCTGGGCGGTGTTGTTGGTGGCGGCGTTGTCCACCAGTTCCGCGCCGCCCACACCGGCCGCACACCCGGCGCCGCCGCCGCCGCCGCCGGCACCGTCACCGGTGCGTGTCGCGCCGGTGCCGCCCGCCGCGCCCTGCAAGGTGCCGACCGTCGTGGTCGCAGGGAGCCCGGCTCGGCCCGCTATCTGAAGCGCGCCACCCTGGCCGCCACCGCCGCCGCCGGCGACGATCAGCCGGGCATTGGCGGCCGTGGCCACCACGCTGGCAGCACCGCCGCCGGCGCCGCCGCCGGACCAGCCGCTGCAGCCCGGGTTGCCGCCGGAGCCGCCGGCCCAGCCGGGCGCGCCGCCCGCCAGGCCGCCCGCGCCGGCCGCGTTGGTGCAGGTGAAGGCGCCCTGCGAGGTATTGCCGGGCCGCCCGCCCTGCCCGACCGCGATGTTGAGGACAGTGCCGGGGGCGATGTAGTAAGTACCGGTGGCCCGCGCGCCCGCGCCGCCGGCACCGCCGTCGCCGTTCAAGTCATTGCCGCCGCTGCCGCCGCCCGCGCCGTTGGCCTGGATGATCACGCCGCCCGCGCCCGCAGGCACGGTGTAGGTCTGCAAGGCGCCGGTGTAATTGAAGGTGGTCTGCGCCATCGCCCAGGGCGCGGCCAGCAGCAAGGCGCCGGCCCATGTGGCCCGCGCCAGGCTGCGCGCAGTGCTTGAAGCGAAGCGGTGAGAAAAAATCATTGTTGGGGGGTCGCAGTGCGGGCGGGAGACGCCGTGGCCGCGCCGGAAGGCTCGCCGAACACGTTCTCGTCAAACTTGAAGCGTACACGCAGATAGAGGCCGCGCTGGGTATAGGCCTCGCCGGCCATGTCGGCGGCCTTGAAGCCCTTGAAGTTGTAGCCCACGGACACCCACATGTTTTTCCAGGCGAGGTAGCCGACTTCCACGCCCGCCGCGGTTTCGGCGGCGCCGTTGCCCCACATGCGATAGGCCTGCAGGCTGAGGTCCCAGCGCTCGGTCAGGTCCCAGGTGGAGCGTCCGCCAATCAGCTGCGTGAAGGAGCGGCTGCTGATGCCGCTGGAACGGTCGCTGCCCCACTTGGCGGCGTAGCGCCCGCTCATGGTCCAGTGGCGGTTGGGCTGCACATTGAGGTGGGTGGAGAGGATCAGGCCGGACTCGTCGCGGCTGAGGCCCGGGCCCAGGGTGCTGTCGGAATCTTTTTTGTACTCGATACGGCCCAGCGCATTCCACTTGTCGCTGTCCACGGGACGGTAGGCCACGCCGGACTGCGCGGTGATGAGCTCGCGCTTGCCGCCGCCGGCGCCCAGGTTGGACTGCTCACTGTAGAGGCCGCGGTTGAGCAGCGTCCAGCTGTCGTCCAGCTTGTTGGCCAGCGCGCCGGTGAGCAGCCAGCTGCTCGAGTTGGTCGAGGTCTGCCACTGCAGCTGGCCCGAAGCCTTCCAGGTGGCGGCGGCGGTGTAGTCGGCGCCCAGCGTCACGGCGCTGGAGTCGTCGACGACCACACCCGAAATCGGCTTGATGCGCTGCACGCTGGCCGTCAGGCCGACGCCGTTGTCCAGGCGCCAGAGCCGGCGCAGGCCCAAGGCGGCTTCGCTGGTGCGGCCGTTGATGCTGTCGCCCATGCGGTATTCGTTGAACAGCTGCGTGCTGTCGGTCAGCTCGGTGTTGATGCCGGCGACGGTGGTGTACTGCGAGGTCGAGGCGTTGAGCGTGTAGATGCTCTTGAGGCTGTTGATGAAGTCGTGGCGTGCATACAGACGCGTCGTGGAGTTGATGGCGTAGTTGCCGCCGACACCGACTTCGCGGCCGCCGCTGCCGTCGATGGCGTACTCGGCCAGGCCGTAGACGTCGGCCTGCGGCACGTCGGGCACGGGCACCGTCACCTTGACGCGCGCGGTGGTGGTGCCGACTTCTTCGGAGGGGCCGGCCGCCAGCGCCGCGGGCGAGGGAACGATCGGCACGGTGGAGCCCGGCAGGGCCGGGCCGGACAGCGCCGCGGCGGCATTGGCGGCGCTGTAACGCACCCCGACTTCCACCTTGATGTTGCCGTCCATGCTGTGCTCCAGCTTGAGCTCGGCGCCGGTCTGCGACGCACCGGTCACGCTGTTGGCGGTGCGCAGCGCTTCGCCGACCACGCGGTTTTTGCCGTCGACCGCGTAGCCGATCTTGGCGCCGTATTCGGACTGGCCCGCCGACTGCACGCTGTTGGGGTTGTAGAAACCGGCGCTGGTCTTGGCGCCCCAGACGCGCGCCTGCAACGCCTGGTCCTCGTGGCGGATCTCGGCGCGCTGGCCCGAACCGCTGCCCTGCAGGTCGGTGCTGCTGCGCGCGATTTCACCGGTGGCCACCGTCTTCTCGCCGAGCCTGGCCGTCACATTGAGGCCGTCCAGGTTCTGGCGGTTGGCCGGGTCGGTGTCGCGCAGCGTAGAGGCACCCAGCGTCACGGCGGGCGTGACATCCAGGCGGGCTTCTGCGCCGGCGACCGTGTGCTTGGCGCCGCCGGAGTCAACCGAATAGCTCACCCGCACGAAGATGGGGTTGAGGTCGGTGTCCACGCTGGGCACCGGCGCCTTGAGCAGCAGGCGCCCGCTCATGGGCTCGATTTCGTAGTCGGTGAACTGCGTGAGCGGCGTGTCGTTGACGATGACCGAGGCCTGGCTGCGGCTGCGTGTGAGGATGTTGACCTGCTGGCTGTTGACCACGCCGTTGATGTTCAGCAGGAAGGGGCCGGAGGTGCCGTTGGCGCGGAATTCCTGCACCAGCTGCGTGGTCGCGGTGCGGCTGGCAAAGCCTTCCACGGTGACCGCGCCGTCCTGGTAGCGGCCCTTCACGCCGTTCAGCGCGCGCGAGTACTGCGTGAGCTGGCGCGCCTGGTTGTCGGTCTGCGTCGAGTAGTCGCCCAGCAGCGCGTAGTTGCTGCCGTTTTGCAGCATCACATACAGCTTGCCGGTGGACTGTGCGTCAAAGCCGCGTGCCGAGGAGTCGCCGTACACCGGGTAGAACTGGCCGGGCTGGATGTCGCGGAACAGCGCCGTGTCCGACGGCTTGTCGGAATCGTAGGCCAGCGTCAGCAGCGAGGAGCCCAGGACCTTGCCCTTGAGGAACAGCGCGGTGCGCGCGGCGGCCTCGCCCTTGCCGCCGGAGAAGCTGCGCGAGGCGCTCTGGATCTGACGCTCGAACACATCGCCGCTTTGCGCGGGCTGCAGCGCCGAGGGGTTCAGGCTGCGCAGGTTGATCGTGCCCTCCACGATGCCGGCGGCAATCATGGGCCGCAGGTTGGGCATGAACTCGATGGCCGACACGGACTTGACGGTGCCGCTGGTGATGGTGAGTTCGGCCTTGCCGGGCTGGGCCGGCGGCAGCAGCAGGAAGCGGCCCTCACCGCCTTCGACAAACACCTGGGTGCCGGGCTGGCGCGCGTCCAGGTCGGGCGTCTGCCACAGGCCCTGGCTGGCCTGCAGCGTGACCTGGGTGCGCACGGCGACGGGCAGGCCTTGCGCGTCGCGCAGGGAAATGGTGACGGGCACGGCGGTGGCGCCGTCGGCGATCAACTGCGCGGGTGCGGCGATTTCGATCTTGGCCAGCACGCCGGGCACACGCAGCGTGATCTGCGCCGTGCCGCGGGCGTTGCCGAAGCCGTCGAGGGCGCGCACGGCCAGCGTGTTACGGCCGGGCTTCAGGTCCACGCCAATGTATTCCCAGGCCAGGACCTTGTTCTTCTCAAGGCTGCTCTTCTTGCCGACTTGCGTCGCGGGTACGGGCTGGCCGTTGACGGTGAGTTCGAAACGCGCGCCCAGCGGGCCTTTCACGCGGACCCGGGTCTGTGCGGCCGGCAGGAGTTGTTCATCCACCAGGCCGACAAAAGCGGTTTCGGCGTTCAGCTCCGGCAGCAGGTCTTCCAGTGGCTGCAGCGCTTGTTCGGCTGCAGCGGCCTCGGCGGGCGCGGCAGGCTTGGCCGGCTCCACGCTGGCGGGCGTGTAGATGGGCTTGGGCAAGCGGGCGTTGGGTGCTGTGGGGCCGCCCGTGTCGCCCACGGCGCCCAAGGTGCCTGGCAGGGGGGCTGGTGCTGCGGCATTGCTGCCGCCATTGTTTTGCTGTGCGCCCGGCAAGCCCATGGCGCCGCTGGCCGGCAACGTGCGGCTGTCGGCCGCGACGGCCCCGCGGTTGGCTTGCAGCAGCGTGCCGGCGGCCTGCGTGATTTCCGACGCGTTGCCCAGCGCCTTGCGGCGGGCTGCAATCTGCTCCCGCACGCCCGGTGTGCATTCGGCGATGGCGAAATCGGCCTTGTGCAGCTCGCCGTTGATGAGGTCCACGAAGCGGCTGCCGGCGTCAAAAGCGTTGCGGTTGTTCAGCACGGCGAGCGTGGCGCCGGCGGGCAGCGTGATGTTGTCGACCTTGGCCACATGGGTGCGCGGCTCCAGGCCGTAGAAGCTGTACTTGCCTTCTTCGTCGGTCACGGCATAGGTGCCGTCTTCGAGGTAGATGCGCACGCCCGGAATGCCCGGCTCGCCGGCGTCCTGCACGCCGTCGCGGCTGCAGTCGGCGAACACCTTGCCGAACACATAAGCCTTGTTGGAGAACACGCCGCCCACCACCTGCACGCGCACGCTGGAGCTGTTGGAGCGCACCGCGCCGCTGGCGGCCTGGGCCGTGTTGATGCCATTGCCGCTCTGGCTGCCCGCGCCCACGCGCACGCGGTAGGTCAGCACGGGCTGCGCGCCGGCCGCGATCGTGCCCACGGCGAATTGCAGGCTGGGGCCGGCGCCGCCGGCGGGATCGGCCAGCGCCGCGCCGTTAAGCCGCGCGGTGCCGCGCACATAGGCAAAGCCGGCCGGCAAGCTGTCGCTGACCACGGCGGCCGGCAGCGGCGCCGCCGAGACGTTGTTGAGCTTGATGGAATAGTCGACGAAATCGCCGATCTCCGCCGTTTTCTTGTTGGCGGTTTTCTGGATGAACAGGCCGCCCGTGGTGGCGCCGGGGTCCAGGGGCACGTCGAAATGCACCGGCGCCAGCGCCACCAGAAAATTGCCGCCATAAGAACCCGGCGTGTCGATCACCCGGCCGGCCGGCTGCAACGCCGCAGGCACCCGCGAAGGAAAAGAAAAGCCAGCCGGCGGGGTAATCACCAGTCGATAGTGACTGTTGGGCACCAGCGGGAATTCATAAAAACCATCGGCCGCCGTCACCACGACGCTGGGCGCCGGCGTGACGCCGTCCATCAGGAACACCACGGCCGGGCCGCCGGGGTTGCCGCCGTTGCCCGCACCGAGGACGTCAATCAGCTGCACCGTGACGCCGGCGACGGGCTGGTTGGTGGCCGAGTTGTAAACGGTGCCCGAAGGGTCGACCAGCAGCGTGGTGGAGACCGACACCGTTATGCCGCCGCAGGTCGTGATGGTGGCGGTCACGGTATCGTTGCGCAGCACCTCGAGGATGCCGTCGCCCGAGGCCACAATGTGCGAGGCCGCGTTCGCGGTGGGAACGCTGGGCAGGATGCGGAACACGCCGGTGTTGGGCCCGGTTTCCACGGCGGTGTAGGTTTCCGAATCACCGGTGAGCTGGCTCACGATGGTGATGGGCACCGTGCCTATCGTGTTGGGGTCGGCATTGCAGATGGACGCGTCAGCCTGCACAAACAGTGCGTTGCCGGGAACGCTCTGGCTGGCGTGCGCCGTATAAGTGTTGCTGGTATAGAACTGGATGCTTGCCGTGTGCGCAGGCAGCGGTAGCACCACGGTGTTGCTGGCGGTGGTCAGCGGCGCGGCGGCGTCGGTCCAGTCGGCATAGGCAGCGCCGCTCACGGTGCCGGCGGCGTTGGAGTTCACCATGACGCTGAACTGCCCGAGGAACAGACCGCCCTGCGGCAAGGCGGCGACGGCCCAGGCCACGGCATCCACCACGGCGCCGGCCGGCACCGCGGTGACGTAGCTGCCGGCCGCGGCGCCCGCCAGGTGGTACAGGGTCTGCGCGCCGGGATTGGTGGCGGGCTGGGCCGAGGTGAAAACCGTGTTCACCGGCACCGGTGCGCGCAGGATGAACAGCGCGGCGGGCGCGCCGTTGACGGTCACGTTGGCGGGGCTGGCCGCCATGTTGCCGTTGTTGATGGCCCTGGCGGTGAAGGTGAGCGCCACGCTCTGGGTCGCGGTGGCCGTCGAAGCGGCGTAGCTGACCTGCACGGCCGCGCCGTTGGTCAGGTTGAGGGTGTCCGTGTTGGTGGCCGTGGCGCCCTGCAGCTGGCTGACCGCGCTCAGGCTGAGCTGCGCGGTCTGGCCGGGCACCGCGCCGGGCGGAATCTGGCCGGTGATCAGGAGGCCCGCGGTGGCACCCACGGCCACCGGCACCACGCCGCCGGCGGGAACCACGGGCTCGCCGGCATCGACCAGGCCGTTGCCGTTGACGTCCAGCACCACCTGCAGGTTCAGCGGTGTGAAGCTGCCGCCGGACACGCTGGCCGTGACCAGGTAGTTGGTGACGACGTTGCCGGTGTTGGCCAGGTTGTGGCTGATGGTGAAGGAGGAGCCGACGCCGATCAAGAGGTTCTGGCTGGCGTTCAGCGTCAGCGCTTCCAGCGCCGCCACCGTGGTGTTCACGGTGTTGGAATTGATGCGCACCGGCAAGCCCGTCGTGGCGTCGATGAAAGTCGCGCTGGCCGTGTTGCTGATCACCGTCCCGGCCGGGGTCGGCGCTGCCTGTGCGGCTGCCCAGAAGAGCAGCAACATGCAGGAAATCAGCAGTGTGCGCAGCGGGCGAAAAAGCATGTGTGCTGGGTGGAGGGTGGGTTGCGGCAGGGCGTCGCTTTCCGAAGGGCACGCGGTCGTGCCCTTTGAAAAGCGGGGAAGCTTTCGCTTCCCGCGCTGAAAGTCAGTCCCGGGTTAGGGGTTGATGCGCACACCGAAAGTCACGACAGCCGACTGACTGGGAGTCAGGGTGCCGATCGTCGCGGTGACGGTGCCGGCGGCTCCCGCGGAGGGGCCGGTGACGGTGCCCACCGTGGTCGCAGCGGCGCTGCTCAGGGCGGTGTAGCTCGGCGTCGCATCGGACACGACGACGGAGGTGGCGTTCGCGGATCCCACATTGGTCACCGTGATCTGGTACAGCACGCACTGGTTGGGACGTGCGCTCAGCGTTGCTGCCGCGTAGACCGTGCCGCCGTTGGGGCCGGCGCAGGCGGTGTCCAGCGATTGCGCCTTGGTCAGCGTCAGGTTTCCGGCGATGACGGTGGTGCTGTCAACGGCGGTGGCCACGGCAGGAACCGTCGTCACATAGCTGCCATTGCTGGTGGTGACCGTGATGGTCGTGGCGTCCACAGCGCCGGGCGTTGCACCGCTCGGTGCGATCACCTTGTTGAACACGGTGATCGATGCGCCGGGAGCCAGGCCTGCAGGCAGGACGCCGGCAGCACTCAGGGCACCGCTGATCTGCGGGTCGGTCGCGTCGAGCACGCCGTTGGCGTTGGCATCGTAGTAGAGCGCGGAAGTCCAGCCGGCCTGGTTGTTGCTGCCGGCCAGGGTTACCGTGCTGACCGTGCCGTTGCCTTCCAGCACGTTGCCGGTGTTGGTCAGGGTGTGGCTGTAGACGTAGGAGCCGCCTGGGTAGGTCTGGCCGGCGCCGTTGGGCGTCAGGGTGATGGAGCGCACGGCGTTCACGATCACTGCGTCATGCAAGGTATCCGATGCATTCGACGTAGGCGACAGCGTGCGGAAATACAGCTGCGTGGTGCCCGCCGCGAAACCGGCCGGCACACCGACCACCGCGCAGACGACGACGTTGCCGCCGGCGGCCACGGAGCCGGTGTTGGTGATGGTCGCGCCGGTGGTCGAGCAGTTGCCCGCGCCGCCGTCGGCACGGAAGCTGACCGTCCAGCCGGCCGGCAGCGTCACGCTGGCGAAGGTGTTGACCGTGCTGGCGCCCAGGTTGTAGCTGTCAGGCGAAGTGCCGGTGTTGTTGGCCACGATGGTGAAGGTGGTCGAAGCGCCGGGGTTCAGCGAGTTGGTGACCTGTGCTGCGCCTTCGCCGTTGGCGAACACGCCCACGCCGGGGACACCTACCGCGGTCGGCAGGTTGTTGGTGACGTCAACCGCTGCGGGAGACACGGCGGTCAGCTGGTCGTTCGCGCTGGCCGTCTTGGTCGGGTCGAACACGGAAGTGGCCGTCTTGGCGATGATGAACGGCGCGCCGACATTCGTCGCGTTGGGCGGCAAGGTGGCCTTGAGGATCACGTTGTACGTGGCGCCTGCGGCCAGCGGACCGGTGTCAACCGTGCCGTCGCTGTTGGTGTCGACCAGCGGCGTGACGCCGTCGCTCTTGAACAGCTGGAAGGTCGTGCCGGCCGGGAAGTTGCCGGCGCTCAGCGTCATGTTGAAGGTGTCGGAGCCGTTGCCGGTGTTGGTCACCGTGTTGGTGAAGCTCACCGTCGAGCCGGGGGCAGCCGGGCCGGCGACCGTGGCGCCGGTCAGCGAAACGCTGGCGGTCTGCAGCACCGTGAAAGGCACGGTGTTGGAGCTGCCGGTCACCGTGGCGGCGCCGTTGTTGTAGGAGGTCGTTGCGGTGTTGTTCAGCACGCCAGGGGCAGTGCCGCCAGCAACGGTCACGCCGAAGCTGATGGTGCCCGACTGACCGGCCGTCACCTGGTTCAGCGTGACCAGCAGGGTCTTGCTGGCCAGGGTGTAGCCCGAAGTCAGGGTGTTGGGTGCGGAGCCGCTGGTGCCGCCGCTGTCGCTCAGGGCGGTGGCGCCGGTGACGCTCCAGCGTGCGGAGCCCGCGGTGTAGGTCAGGCCTGCCGGCAGAACGTCGGTGATCGCCACGGCGGTGGCCGTGCTGTTACCGGTGTTCGTATAGGTCAGGGTATAGGTGATGGCCGTGCCGGCCGCGCCGCTGGACACGCTGGCCGACTTGGTCAGCGTCACCACTGCATTCGTCGTGGCCGTGGTCGTGTCGGTGTTGGACTGGGTCTTGGTGTTGTCGAACACGCTGATGGCGGCCACCGCGATGGTGTTGGTTTGCGCTGCCGTGGCCGTGCCAGGAAGCGTTGCAACCACGATGTACTTGAACTGGCCGCCCGCGGCGAGTGCGCCGGTCGAGGTGATGGCGGGGCCGGTGGGCGTACCGCTGCCGTTGTCGGCGAATATCTGCACGCTCGCCATCGAGAAGGTGCCCCCCGAGTTGGCGGCGGTCAGGTTGAAGGTGTCCGTGCCGTTACCCGTGTTGGTCAGGGTATGCGGGTAATACACCACGCTGCCAGGCGTCGCGTTCTGCGCGCCGTTGGCGGTCAGCGTCAGGCTGGCGATCTGCTGCACCGTGGTCTGCACCACGTTGGAGGTCACCGTTCGCGTGATGCCCGATGCATCCGAGTACGTAGCCGAGGCCTGGTTGCTGATCGACGTGCCGGCGGGAGGCGGCGCGGCGTGCGCCGCCGTGCCGGCCATCACCAGCGCGAAGGCAACGAACAAACCCACAATCCAGTGGGTGAAGAAGTGCGGCAGCCCTAAGGGCCGCGGACTCGAGGGGTTGGCATACATGGCGTATTTCTCCTGGCTACAAGACAACGGTGAATCGACAGACAACTAACAGAAACTGGGACCTGCGCGGCGGATGGATCCGGCCGCCATCAGGGCTTGGCGGCCGAAACGATGGCCGGCGAATCGATGCTCACGCGCAGGCTGACCACCGTGGTGGCGCCCGCAGGCAGGCTGCCGATTTCCCAGCGCAGCGCGCGGTAGTCGGCCAGGGGCACAGGCTCTTTGCGCATGCTTCCGTCGGCCTGCTTGACCGTGCGGGTCAGGGGCATGGGAGCAAAAGTGCTGCCGTCCGTGGAAGCCTGGGCTTGCGCCGGCAGTTCGCTGGCGGCGATGAAGGTGGTGCCAGGGGGCACAGGCACGGTGGCCTGCAGCTTGCCTGCGGCGGCAGTGCCGGTGTTGCGATAGGTGGCGCTGTATTGCAGGACGTCACCCGGCTTGCCGTCGCCGGCAGGCTTGAGCACGGGCTTGCCGGCCACCATCTCGACGCGTTGCGCCAGCAGTTGGGATGTCACCGGCGCGGCTTGCGCCAGAACCACCTGCCCCATGGCGAGGCTGGCGGCAAAAATACAAAATTTCAGAACTGCATTCATGGTTTACATCCTTTTCGTTACAAGTCGGCGGGCAACAACGCCATTGGCGGCGGGGTATGGCCTGTAAGCGTTTTCAGACCCTGGACGTAACTTTATGTTACGGATTGCTCTTTTGGGGCTCGACTACTTCACGAATCACCAAAAAACAAACTGGAAACCCCGATTTCCGTGAGAAACCGCGCAAATCCGAAGCGAACTGGGCGGGCTTCTGTGACTTATTGTATTTTTTCCGCCGCCGTATTTACAGATAGTCACAAGTATGCGAGGGGTGTTTTCGTGAAAAAATCACAAAAACCACAATTCCCAGGCGAAATCGGGCCTTGTTTTTGCTGAAATCGAGGTGCCGTTACAAAATCCGAGGTAGTTGTTACAACTACGACTTGGAGAGTCTTGATTTGGGGTGGTGACTTGCCAGGGTTGCCAGCCCGGACCTTGTCCGGCAGCAACCCTCAGCAGGGGAAGAGAAGAGGAGCGAAAGCCGGCGCAAGACCCGGCTACTTGACCGCGTCCCGAAGCCTGGCAAACACTTTCCAGAACGCCGCCTCTTGCGTGGTGGCGAAATTGATCCGCATCAGCGTGCTCGGCGCCCGCACCGCGTGGAACAGGGCGCCCGGAGCAATGAGGTAGCCTTCGTCGAGCATGCGCTGCGCCAGCGCATCGGTGTCGACACCGGTGTCCACCCAGCCGAACAGCCCTGCCGGCTCGGTCGCGAAGCTGCAGCCGTGGGCGATGGCCAGCTTGACGCTGCGGGCGCGCGCGGCATCGAGCCGGGTGCGTATGCGCTCGGCGTGGCGGCGCAGCTGGCCCTGGTCTATGCACCAGGCCAGCGCTTTTTCGAGCAGGGCCGGCGTGGTCAGCGTCGCCAGCAGCTTGGTGTCCAGAAGGCGTTCAACCAGGTCGGGCGGCGCGGCCATGAAGCCGACGCGCCAGCCCGGCGCGAGGATTTTGGCGAAACCACTGACGTAAATCGTGCGCTGCAGGCCGTCCAGCGAGCACAGCCGGGTCGCGTGTTCGGGCGCCAGGTGGCTGTAGGTGTCGTCTTCAACAATGTGGAAGTTGTGCTGCATCGCCAGCTGCAGCACGCGGTGGGCGCTGCCCGGCGTGAGGCAATAGCCGGTGGGGTTGTGGAACACGCTGACACTGACAAACAGCTTGGGCTGGTGGATCTCGCAATACTGGGCCATGACCTCGAGGTCGGGCCCGTCGGCGCGGCGCGGCACCGGCAGGATGCGCATGCCCAAAGCATCGAGCCGGGCAAATTCCACGGCCCAGCCGGGCTCCTCCACCATCACGCAGTCGCCGGCGCGCAGCAAGGTGCGGCTCACGATGTCCAGCGCATGGGTGGCGCCCACGGTGGTGATGATCTGCTCGGGCACCGCATGCACATTGAGCGCGCTCAGTTTTTGCGACAGTGCGCGGCGCAGGCCGCTGTCACCCATGGGTTCGCCGTACTGCAGCGAAAAATCCCGAAGCGCGCTGACGCTGGTCACCTTGCGCACGGCCGCCGGCATGAAGGTGGTCTCCAGCCACTCCGGCGGAAACACGCCCATGCCGGGCTGCGGTTTGTTGCTGACCTTGTGGAACATGCCGCGTATCAAGGCCGTGGCGTCGACCGGCGCCTGGCGCGCGGCCATCCAGCTGGCGGTGCTCCAGGCGCCCAACGGCGCCAGGTCAACCGCGGCCTGGTCGCCGGCCTGCTTTGCCGTGTGCTTTCCCGCTGCGCTCCCGGCCGCCGCCCCGAGCGCGGGAGCCAATGCCGCATTCAAGGACGCATCGCGCACAAAAAAGCCGCGGTTCTTGCGCGCCACGACCAGGCCCTGCGCCAGCAGCTGGTCATACGCGGCCACCACGGTGGACACGCTCACGCCCTGCTGCTCGGCGCACAGCCGCACCGAAGGCAGGCGCGCGCCCGGCGCCAGCAAGCGGCTGCGGATGCGCTCGGCAAAACGCGCCGAGAGCTGTTCGGTCAAAGACTGGGAGGCGGCTTTCATCAACATGGCAGGGCCTTTGGTCGCTCTCTACAAGGGCGTGTGCTGACTATTTGACCAGTACAGTTTTGGAATTTGTACCGATAACTGTATTGGTGGTGTACTGCTTTCAACTATAAAGTGAGAAGCATGAACTGGCAAGAATTTACGGCTTTACTGGTGCTGGCCACGGCGATGAGTTTCTCGCCCGGCCCCAACACCACGCTGTCCACCGCGCTGGGCGCCAACCACGGCTTGCGCCGCGCGCTGCCTTTTGTCTGCGCCGTGCCGGTCGGCTGGGGTGCGCTGCTGCTGGTGTGCGCGCTGGGCCTGGGTGCGCTGGTGCTGGCGGTTCCGCTGCTGAGCTGGGCCGTCAAGGTCGTCGGCGTGGCTTACCTGCTGTGGCTGGCTTTCAAGGTCGCGCGCTCGCGCCAGCTCAGCGAGGCCGACGCGGCCCGGCTGAACGTCACTTTCTGGCAGGGCGCCGCGCTGCAGTTCGTCAACATCAAGGCCTGGATGCTGGCGCTGGCCATTGTGAGCGGCTGGATCGCCGGCCGCGAGGCGCCGGGCATGCGCCTGGCCATCGTGCTGCCCGTGATGCTGGCCTACGCCTTCGTGAGCAACCTGGTGTATGCCCTCGCCGGCTCGCTGCTGCGCGACTGGCTTTGCGGTCCCGACGGCAGCGGCCTGCGCCTGCGCTGGTTCAACTACGTCATGGCGGCCGTGCTGGTGGCCACCGCGGTCTGGATGCTCTTTATATGAACTCCCAAGCGCAAATCACCAAAGGGCTGTGGCTGGGCTTGCTGGGCATCGTGATCTTCTCGGTCACGCTGCCGATGACGCGGCTGGCCGTGGGCACGCCCGATGCGCCGCAGATGTCCGGCCTCTTCATCGCGCTGGGCCGCGCCGTGGTGGCCGCGGGCCTGTCGGCGGTGTTCCTGCTGGCCACGCGAGCGCCTTTTCCCCGGCGCGAAGACTGGTGGCCGCTGGCCGCGACGGCGGGCGGCGTGGTGTTCGGCTTTCCGCTTTTCACCTCCATCGCCATGCGCCACGTGGAAGCCGTGCATGCCGCCGTGATCATCGGCGCCCTGCCGCTGGCCACCGCCGCCGTGGGCGCTTTGCTGCACCGCCAGCGGCCGTCTACCGGCTTCTGGCTGTGCGCGGCCCTGGGCAGTGCGCTGGTGGTGGCCTTTGCCATGCTGCGTTCGGGCAACAGCGCCAGCCTGGCCATCAGCCCGGCCGACCTCCTGCTGCTGGCAGCGGTGCTGTGCGCCGCTGTCGGTTATGGCTACGGCGCCAGGCTCTCGCAGCGCATGCGGGCCGAACATGTGATCTGCTGGGCGCTGGTGCTGTCCCTGCCGCTGACCTTGCCCCTTGGCGCCTGGAGCTGGCCGACGCAAGCGATCCGGCCATCCGCCTGGTGGGGCTTCGGCTACGTCGCGGTGTTCTCGATGTGGCTGGGCTTTTTCGCCTGGTACCGCGGCCTGGCGCTGGGCGGCACGGTGCGCGTGAGCCAGGTGCAATTGCTGCAGCCGTTTTTGTCCATGCTGTTCGCGGTGCCGCTGCTGGGCGAGCGCCTGGACGCTGTGACCGTAGGCTTCGGCCTGGCCGTGATCGCCACCGTGTTCATCGGCAAAAAAATGCCGGTGCACCAGCCGGCCGCCATGCACGCTTCTCTGTTGAACCCGAGGAAGACCTGATGTACTGCGCTTCGTTTATTTTTGAGCCCGGCACCTATGACGAGCGCTTCCACGCACTGGACGCGCTGATCGAGGAAGCCGCCCACGCCACGCCCGGCTACCTGGGCGCGGAAACCTGGCGTTCGCCCGACGGCGCGCGCAGCAACGCGACCTATTTCTGGGACAACCAGGAGGCGCTGCGCGCCTTCTCGGCCCACCCCAAGCACCTGGAAGCCAAACGCCAGTACACCCAGTGGTACAAGGGCTTTCACATCGTCATCTCGCAGGTACTGCGCTCTTACGGCGACGGCACCATCGCGCACATCACCCCCAACGAACGCGCTCGCAAACCGGCCCAGGCAGCATGAACATCAGCAACATCCCTTTCGGCACGACGGACTGGTCCGCCGTAGCCCGCACCGAACATTCAGCCCTGGAAGGCAAGGCCTTCTGGCGCACGCAGAGGTTCGGCGACGTGCGCGTGCGCATGGTCGAGTACACGCCGGGCTATGTGTCCGACCACTGGTGCAAAAAAGGCCACATCCTGCTGTGCCTGCAGGGGCAGCTGCACACCGAGCTCGAAGACGGCCGCCGCTTCACGCTGGAGCCCGGCATGAGCTACCAGGTGGCCGACCAGGCCGAGGCGCACCGCTCGACGTCGCCGCTGGGCGCGACCCTGTTTGTGGTGGATTGAGCAGCCGTATCGCATGAGCGGTCTCTTGCGCAAAACCACCAGGCTGCGATCATGTATTTTTTCAACCATTGTGTGAGCCGGGCCGCCCGATGCGGCCCCCAAGGAGGAGAGTGAGATGAGCGACATGACATGGACCCAGGCGCAGCGCGCCCACAAGATGAACCCCTCGGTGATCCGCGAGATCCTCAAGGTCACCGAGAAGCCCGGCATCATCAGTTTTGCCGGCGGCCTGCCCTCGCCCAAGACTTTTCCGGTTGCCGCCTTCCGTGAAGCCTGTGACAAGGTGCTGCGCGAAGACGGCCATGCCGCGCTGCAGTACGCCGCCAGCGAAGGCTACGCACCGCTGCGCGAGATGGTGGCTGCCATGCTGCCCTGGGATGTCGACCCGGCGCAGGTGCTGATCACCACCGGATCCCAGCAAGGCCTGGACCTGATCGCCAAAATCCTGATAGACGCCGGCAGCCGCGTGCTGGTGGAAACACCCACCTACCTGGGCGCACTGCAGGCCTTCACGCCCATGGAACCCGAGGTCGTGGGCGTGGCCAGCGACGAGGAAGGTGTGGACATCAAGGACCTCGCTTCCAAAGCCGCGGGCGCGCGTTTCTTTTACGTGCTGCCCAACTTCCAGAACCCGACCGGCCGCACCATGAGCGAAGCGCGCCGCGCCGCGCTGAGCGCCGAGGCTGCGCGCCTGGGCCTGCCCATCGTCGAGGACAACCCCTACGGCGACCTGTGGTTCGACACCCCGCCGCCGCTGCCGCTGACGGCGCGCAACCCTGAAGGCTGCGTCTACATGGGCTCCTTCTCCAAGATCCTGGCGCCCGGCCTGCGCCTGGGCTTTATGGTCGCGCCCAAGTCGCTGTACCCCAAGCTGCTGCAGGCCAAGCAGGCGGCCGACCTGCACACGCCCGGCTTCAACCAACGCATGGTGGTCGAGACCATGAAGAACAACTTCCTGGAGCGCCACGTGCCGACCATACGCGCGCTCTACAAATCGCAGCGCGACGCCATGCTGGCCGCCATGCAGCGCGACATGCCCGAAGGCGTGAGCTGGAACACGCCGGCCGGCGGCATGTTTTTGTGGGCGCGCCTGCCCGAAGGCATGAACGCCATCGACCTGCTGCCCAAGGCCGTGGAGCGCAACGTGGCTTTCGTGCCCGGCTGGGCCTTCTATGCCGACCACGCCGACGCCCGCACCCTGCGCCTGTCCTTCGTGACCTCCAGCGTCGAGCAGATCAACATCGGGATCGCCGCGCTGGCCGCGGCGATACGCGAGCAGATGCCGGCCGGTGCGCCTGCACTGCGCGCGGCAGCATGACGATCGCGAAAGGAACCTGACATGCTTCATCTCTGGGGACGCATCAGCTCCATCAATGTGCGCAAGGTCGTCTGGGCTGCGCAGGAACTCGGGCTGACGATGCAGCGCACCGACGCCGGCGGGCAGTTCGGCATCGTCAGGGAGGCCGGGTACCGCCGCAAGAACCCGAATGCCCTGGTGCCGCTGATGGAAGACGGTGAAGTCCTGGTCTGGGAGTCCAACGTCATCGTGCGCTACCTGTGCGCCAAGCACGCACCGGACAATTTCTACCCGACGGCGCTGCCGCAGCGCTTTGCCGCCGAGCAGTGGATGGACTGGCAGCAAACCACCTTCAACCCGGCCGGCCGCGCGGCCTTCGTGCAATGGATACGTACGCCCGCAGAGCAGCGCAATGCCGGCCTCATCGCGCAATCCGTGGCCGCCACCGAACCGCTGCTGGACTTGCTCGATGCGCACCTGGCCGACCATGCCTACATAGGCGGCGAGCGCTTCGGCATGGCCGACATCCCGCTGGGCTGCGAAATGCACCGCTGGTTCGGCCTTCCGCAGCCCCGTGCCGCGCGGCCCCACCTGGACCGCTGGTACCAAAACCTGCTGGCCCGGCCCGCCGCACGCGGCGTGCTCGACCTTCCCCTCTCCTGAAACCTTCAACCCTCCCCGGAACCTGAAAGCCCCCATGAAGCAGCGTGCATTCAAGCAAGTCGACGTGTTCACCCCCACCCCGTACTACGGCAACCCGCTTGCCGTGGTACTGGACGGCAGCGGCCTGGACGATGCCGCGATGCAGCGCTTTGCCAAATGGACCAACCTGTCGGAAACCACCTTCCTGCTGCCGCCCACGGACCCAACGGCCGACTACGGCGTGCGCATTTTCACGCCGGGCGGCGAGCTGCCTTTCGCCGGCCACCCCACGCTGGGCAGCTGCCATAGCTGGCTGGAGGCCGGCGGGCAGCCGCGTTCCAAAGACTTCATCGTGCAGGAATGCAAAGTGGGCCTGGTCAAGATACGCCGCGAGCCGGGCACCAGGCGCCTGGCCTTTGCCGCGCCGGCCCTCAAGCGCACCGCGCCCAGCCCCACAACGCTGGCCCAGGTGGCCACCGCGCTGGGGCTCAAGGCAAGCCAGGTGCTGGCCGCGCAATGCCTGGACAACGGCCCGCTCTGGCTGGGGCTGCTGCTGGACAGCCCCGAGACCGTGCTGAGCCTCTCACCCGACCACAGGGCGCTGGCCAAGCTGGGAACCAAGGTAGGCGTCGTCGCCCGTTACCCCCATGAGGAAGCGGCGCCGCTGATAGGACGGGCCAACCGGGAGGCCAAGGCTTTTGCAAGGTCCACGCCTTCCTTTGCGCCGGACTTTGAAGTGCGCGCCTTTGTCTCGCCCGTAGGCGTCGACGAAGACCCTGTCACCGGAAGCCTCAACGCCAGCCTGGCGCAATGGCTGATCGCCGAGGGCCATGCGCCCGAGCGCTACACCGCTTCGCAGGGTGTGTGCCTGGGCCGCGCGGGCCAGGTGCATCTCGAGCGTGATACCGCCGGCCAGGCCGCTTCGACAGTCTCAGGACAGGTCTGGGTTGGGGGCGAGTCGGTCACTTGCGTTGATGGAAAAGTGACGGTCTGAACCATGGTCCCGGAAACCACCACCGCATCCCCGCCGCTTGCCTCGCAGGTCGACCACCTCGTGGTGGCTGCGGCCAGCCTGGAGCAGGGTGTGCAGTGGTGCGAACGCGTGCTGGGCATCACGCCCGGGCCGGGCGGCGAGCATGTGCTGATGGGCACGCACAACCGGCTTTTCAGCATCGCCTCGCCGGCGTTTCCCACGGCCTACTTTGAAATCATCGCCGTCCAGCCCGGCAAACCCTGCACGCGCCCCGCGCCGGCCAGGCGCTGGTTTGACCTGGACGACCTGGAGCTGCAGCTGCAACTGGGCAAGGGGGGCCCGCAGCTGGTGCACTTCGCGGCCTCCACCACCCGCGCACAGGGTGGGGTGCGCGCGCTGGCCCGCCTGGGACTGGACCGCGGCGAAGTGCTGGAGGCTTCGCGCATGACGCCGCAAGGCTTGCTGTCCTGGAAGATCACCGTGCGCGAAGACGGCCAGCGCCTGTTCTATGGCGCACTGCCCACACTGATCCAATGGGGCGAGACCCATCCCACCCAAAACATGGCGCCCTCGGGCGTCACCCTGCAGTCGCTGCATGCCAGCCACCCGCGGCCCGATGCGCTACGCGCCGGCTACGAGGCCATAAGCCTGGCTGGCGTGGGCCTGTCGCAGGGCCCGCCCAACCTCATCGCCACGCTGCAGACGCCGCGCGGCCTTGTCACGCTTGAATCGAAGGGGATATAGAGCTTATGAATGCCATGTTTACCACGACCGAACTCGCCTGGTTTGCCCTCGCCGCCTTTGTGCTGGTGATCACGCCCGGGCCCAACATGATTTACTGCATTTCGCGCACGCTGTGCCAAGGCCGCGGCGCCGGCCTGGTGTCGCTGAGCGGCGTGGCGCTGGGCTTTGTGGTGCATCTATTGGCGGCTTCCTTTGGTTTGACGGCGCTGCTGCTGGCCGTGCCGCTGGCCTTTGATGCGATCAAGGTGGCGGGCGCGGCCTATTTGCTGTGGCTGGCCTGGCAGGCCGTCAAGCCGGGCGGCCTCGCACCCTTTGAAACACGCGAGCTGCCGCAAGACCCGCCCCGCACGCTGTTCCTCATGGGCTTTATGACCAACTTGCTCAACCCCAAGGTCGCGATGTTTTACCTCTCCTTCTTCCCGCAGTTCCTGCACCCCGAGCGCGGCGACCTGCTGCTGCAAAGCCTGACCCTGGGCGCGGTGCAGATCAGCGTCAGCACCAGCGTGAATACGGTACTGATCTGCTTTGCCGCGGCGATTGCCGGCTTCCTGAACCGCAACATCAGCTGGATGCGCGTGCAGCGGTATGTGATGGGCACGGTGCTGGGCCTGCTGGCGCTGCGCCTGCTGACCGAAAAACGGGCGGCCGCATGAGCCGCCGGGCCGTTCCCAAGGCGAATACCGCAGCTCGCAGAGCGGAGGCTAGCCAATGAGCGCCGTCCTCGACCAGGCGCCGGCGCTGGAGAACAGCCTGCTGCCCTCGCTGCGCGAGATCGAAGACGCGGCCCGCGTCGTCTACCGCGAATTCCAGGCCACGCCGCAATACCGCTGGGGCCTCTCAAGCCAGCGCCTGGGCACCGACTGCTGGATCAAGCACGAAAACCACACACCGGTCGGCGCCTTCAAGCTGCGCGGCGGCCTCACGTATTTCGAGGCACTCAAGCAGCGTGACGAGATGCCGAATGAAGTCATCAGCGCCACGCGCGGCAATCACGGCCAGAGCATAGGCTGGGCCGCCCGCGCCCACGGCGTGGCTTGCACCATCGTGGTCCCGCACGGCAACTCGGTCGAGAAAAACGCCGCCATGCGCGCGCTGGGCGTGAGCTTGATCGAGCACGGCCAGGACTTCCAGGAAAGCCGCGAATTCGCCATGGCGCTGGCGGCCGAGCGCGGCGCCCACATGGTGCCCAGCTTCCATGCCGACCTGCTGCGCGGCGTCAGCACCTACTGGTGGGAACTCATGCTGGCCGTGCCGCAGCTCGACGTGGTCTATGTGCCGATCGGTCAGGGCTCGGGCGCGTGCTCCGCGATTGCCGCGAAGCTGGCCTTGAAACGCAAGCTGCGCATCGTCGGCGTGGTAAGTTCGCATGCCACCACCTACGCCGATTCAATGGCTGCCGGCCGCGTGGTGGAGGCGCCGGTCACCACGCAGCTGGCCGACGGGATGGCCTGCCGCGTTGCCGACGCCGCCGCGCTCGGCATCCTGCTGCCGCACCTGGACCACATCGTGAAGGTGAGCGACACCGAGGTTGCGCAGGCCATGCGCGACCTCTACACGGACACCCACAATGTGGCCGAGGGTGCCGGCGCAGCGAGTTTTGCCGCCGCCATGAAGGAACGCGGGCAGCTCAAGGAACAGGTCGTCGGCATCACCTTGTGCGGCGGCAATGTGGACCGGACCGTGTTCGCGGATGTACTGGCCGGGCCTCAAGCCTGAGTTGCCGCGGCGTGCACCCGCGCCGGTCAACGGCCCGCGGGGATTGCCAGACGCGGCGCCAGGGCGGAGATCATTCGCAGCGCGGACACCGGAACCAGCCTGAACAGCAAGGCCAGGTGCCGCAAGGGCACTTTTGCCTTGAGGATGGCGCCGTAATCGCAAGAGGCCTCATGCGGGAAATAATTTTCGCGAACCGCGACGATTTCCCTCCAGCCTTTGCCGTGGTAGTAGCGCAGTTGCGGGTCCACGGGCAGTCCTGCGCGGGTCGCCCGCGCATAGGCCTCCACGCATGCGCCGGGGTTGCGCTCCAGGTGGCGCTTGAGCCCGGGCATGGGTGAGCCCAGGAATATTTCGCGGTACCCGCGCTTGAGCAGGTAGAGGTAGTAAAAGGCCAAAAGCTGTATAGCCGCGCCGGGGTCTACGCTGGTCAGGCTGATGCCGAACATGCAGCGGGCTCCCTTTGGTTGCGGCAGCTTCCCCGCGGGCTGGGCGTCCAGGCTCGCACTTTGTGCCCAGCTGCCGGGGTCGGTCCATTCGGCATCATGGGTGGGCTTCGCAAAGACCGAGCCCAGCAGTTCACCGGTATGGGCGCAGAAAGCGCCACCACAGAGATCGGGATGGGCCTGCATCCTCTCGCGGAATTCTGCAGGGCCCGCCGCCTGTTCAGGCGTCCACTGCCTGCGTTCGAGGGCCAGCAGTGCGGGTATGTCGTCCGTCCGCAGAAATCGCGTGGTAAACCGGCGTGGCCGGGGTGCTGGAGTTTTCGCCAAAGCGGATTCCTTTCCTGAGGTCAAAAAGTGGTGGCAGGTGCGCTCGCTCAACGGGCTGCATGGCAGGTGCACCGCCTGCCGGCAGAGGGCATGGCGTCGTGGACGAGCTGGCGTATTCCTGTCGAAAGCCAAAGGCCGGCGACATGCGGCATGGGCCCGAAAAACCCGCTGAGAAAAATGCTGCTCTCCAGGTTGACGACTTCATGCCACCAGCCCTTGGGAACATGGATGGCGTCACCGGGTTGGAGGTCGGCAACAAACAGCGACGCCTCGGGCAGACGGCGCGTTGCGAGCTCCTGGATTCCAATGTCGGCCAGCCGCGCCCAGCGGTCGTACTTGGAAGACAGGGCGCCTTGGGCTTGCACGACACCGGGCCGCGCCAGGTAAAAGCGCTTGGCCCCGCGCAGCAGCACGGCCAGGTTGTCCAGCAGGTCGTAGTGCAGGCCGGTGTGGGCGCCTCGCGGTCCTATCCATGCGCTGCTGGCGACATGGTGGCGCGGGGGAAACAGGGCTTGCATATCCACGTCGTTTCGCAGCGCGGGAAATTCGCGAAGCAGGTCAAACTCCTTGAGGTGCGCGGTCCTGGCGCCCTCTCCCCAGATGGCCCCCTTGGACGCGAGGCTGCCGACGCAGGCGTCGAAGGTCGAGGTAACGAAACCCGTTTCTCCCAGTTCGCGATTGCCGATCACCAGTGTCACAGGGCGGTCTCTGCCCAGAGTCGCGAGATGGTCGAATGTCCAGCGCTGCGTCGCCGGCCACTGCGCAGCCGCGCCACGGATGACGCAGGGATGCAGCGCATTCGGCCTCACGGCGTAAGGGGCCTGGTGCTCGTTGACCGGCGCGAGCAAGCCGGGGGAGATGTCCGGAATGTTTGAATTCATCGGCAATGACCCCAAGCATGGGGCCCGCGTATGGCACTGGCATGACAAAACCATGAGCGCCGCGGTGCGGCCCGGCCGGTCGCACGGGCGACTGGCGGGCGCCCGGTGATTCGTCACAATTTGCGCATGGGAACCCTCTATCTCGTGCGCCACGGCCAGGCCTCGTTTGGCGAAGACGACTACGACGTGCTCAGCCCCATGGGGCGCCAGCAAAGCGTGCGCCTGGGGGAATACTTCAAATACAAGGGCATCGCTTTTGACGCGGCCTACACCGGCACGCTGCAGCGCCAGGTCAACACCTTTGCCGGCATCTGCGAGGGCATGGGGATTGACATGCAGGCCGAGCAACGGCCCGGGCTCAATGAATACGACAGCCATGCCGTCATAGGCGCGATACACCCGCACAAGCTTGAAAAACCCACCACGCCCGAGCAATACCGCGGTCATTTCCGGCTGCTGCGCGACGGCCTGGCACAGTGGATGGCCGGTGTCGTCAGCCCCAGGGGCATGCCAAGCTACACGGAATTCGTCGCCGGCATCACGGATGTGCTGGACCACATCCGCAGCACCCACAGCGGCAATGTGCTGCTGGTCTCCAGCGGCGGGCCGATCTCGACCGCGGTCGGCCATGTGCTGGGCACCAGCCCGGAAACCACCATAGAACTCAACCTGCGCATACGCAACTGCTCACTCACCGAGTTCGCCTTCACGCCCAAGCGCCACATGCTGGTGACCTACAACACGCTGCCGCACCTGGACGCGCCCGAGCACGCGAGCTGGATCACCTACGCCTGAAACGCTTCCGGCGTAAGAATCTCGCAAGCTGCAAGAGGCCACGTGGTGTTTTTACCATTGCCGGGATAAGGGCAAGCACAGATACTCTTTGGCACATGAGCGCCGTCCCCAGCCCCATCCACAGCATCGAGCCCAGCCTCGCCGTCGCGGGCATACATCTTCACGCCGGCAGTGCCGATGCACTGGCCGCGTCCAGCTACAGCTTCCTGGTGCAACTCGAGCAGCTGGGCCTGCAGGACGCGGTGGAAACCGCGGAACTCCCCGCGAGCGAGGGCGTCGTCAGCGGGCGGCGGTTTCGCCTCAAAGCCGGGCTGGCGGAAAAATGGGCGCCCGGCCTGGACACGCTGTCCCTGGCCGAAAAACTGCAACTCGACACGGTTAACAGCAGCGACGACCTGGAGCGCGAAATCCTGCTGGCCATGATGCTCAGTCCCATCGCCTTCGAGTTTCCCAGCCATGAAGAGCTGGCCTCGGCGGTGCGCGTGCGCCGCAACATCGTGCTGGCCGCGCGCAAGACGGCGCTGGAATTCCACACCACCGAAGTCAACCGGCCCGAGGATTGTTGGACCTATTCAGAGGACGACGGCTTCACCGTGCGGCCCGGCCATGCGCTGATTCCGGCCCTGCAAAAAGCCACCCAGCCTGAGGCCTCCGGCAAGCTGTATTCCTTTTCCTGCTACCGCGCGACCGAGTATGTGATCCTGCTGGCCATCGCGCAGGAACTCGAAGCCTGCAACCCGGCCCTGCTGGCCGGCCTGCAGCAGCGCTGGGAGCGGCGCGCCATCATGTCGGGCAAGTTCCATGATGTGTTCCTGCGCGAGTACGGCTCCATGGAGCAACCGCTGCCACCGAAATACTATGTCCCCGGTGATCGTCTCTGGTTCCGCAACCCCGACGAACATTCGTCCGACGTTTCGGGTTACGAAGGCTCCTGGGTGTTCTACATCGGCAACGGCCTGTTCACCAATTTCTGGAAGCGCGAGCAGCCCTACACGCTGACGGCCAAATGCCTGGAGCTGTTTCACTGGCGGCATGCGACGTACACCGATGACGCCGGTGAGCTGCGCATCAACGAAAGCATCGTCGAAGCCGGCGTCAAGGCCTCAGTCGCTGACCCTGCCGAGACCGCGCGCATCCTGGAGCTGATGCTGCGCATGCGCGAGCCCAAAGGCGTCTACCAGTCGGGCGGCTGCATAGACACCTCGCGCGAGTACCCGCGCTGGATGCGGCCCGGCACGGCTGACATGGTGCTGCCGCCCGTTTGAAGATTCGGCTTATTTGGAGGCGCTGACGCGCCAGACCGCATTGCCCACATCGTCGGCCACCAGCAGCGCACCGCGCTTGTCCATGGCCACACCCACAGGCCTGCCGTAAGCATGGCCCTCGGGGCTCAGGAAGCCGCCCAGCACGTCGACCGGCAAGCCCGAAGGCAAGCCATTCTCGAAGGGCACAAACACCACCTTGTAACCGCTGTGCGGCCTGCGGTTCCAGGATCCGTGCTCGCCGACGAACACGCCGGAGGCCAGCGAGGGCGGCAGCGCCTTGCCCTCCGAAAAAGCCATGCCCAGCGGCGCCACGTGTGAGCCCAGTGCGTAGTCGGGCGGTACGGCCTTGGCGACCAGATCGGGCCGCGGCGGCCGTACGCGTTCATCCACGTTCTTGCCGTAATAGCTATAGGGCCAGCCGTAGAACACGCCGTCGCGCACCGAAGTCAGGTAGTCGGGCACCAGGTCGCTGCCGATCTCGTCGCGTTCATTGACCACCGTCCAGAGCGCGCCTGTGCCGGGCGCCCAGCCCATGCCGTTGGGGTTGCGCAGGCCGGAGGCAAACACGCGGTGGCTGCCGGTCTTGGCGTCCACCTCCCAGATGGCGGCGCGGCCGGTTTCCGCCTCCATGCCGCGCTCACCGACGTTGCTGTTGGAGCCTACGGTCACATACAGCTTGCCGCCGTCGGGGCTGGCGATGATGTTCTTGGTCCAGTGATGGTTGATGGGGCCGGCCGGCAAGTCCACCACCTTGACGGGCGCCGCCGTGATGGTGGTCTGGCCCGGCTGGTAAGGGAAACGCACAACGGCGTCGGTGTTGGCGACATAAAAATCATTGCCCACGAGCACCATGCCAAAGGGCGAGTTGAGGTTTTCCAGGAACACACTGCGGCTCTCGGCCTTGCCATCGCCGTCTGCATCGCGGAGCAAGGTGATGCGGTTGGCCGTGGGCGTGCCGGCGCCGGCGCGGCCCATCACTTTTTTCATGAACCAGCCCCGCAGGCCCTTGCCGTCCTCGGGCTTGGGCGGGGCGTTGGTCTCGGCCACCAGCACGTCGCCATTGGGCAGCACATAGACCCAGCGCGGATGGTCCAGCCCGCTCGCCAGGGGCGTCACCGCAAGGCCGGCCATGGGCGTGGGCATGCGCCCCTCGGGCCAGCCCTCGGCCGGTGCGATGTGCACGGTGGGGATCAGGCTCTTTGTGGGCTGCGGCAACGTGGGGTTGGAACCCATGCCGGCTTCGGGCGGCAGCAGGGCAGTGTCGCCGCAAGCTACGAGGCCGCCCACGATGGCCACGCATGCCGCAGCCGCAGGCCAGGTTTTGATGGAAAAGCCGGGGGCGCGCATAAAAATTCTCCCTGGTGCCGCGCCGCACCAAATGCGCCGCCCGACCAGTGTGCGCCCGCCGCGCCAAGGACGCTGTCAGCCGCCCGCCTCCTGCGCTGTCAGCGCCCACCCCGCAAGCCTGCACATCTCCCCGTTCGGGCTGAGCCTGTCGAAGCCCTTCGACCCTTCGACAGGCTCAGGACAGGCCAAGCTCAGGGCGAACGGGAGGGGAAATCGTTCTTACCCCGGCAACAGCGGCAGGTCGGCCTTCTTCAGCGTGCGCAGCACAAAGCTGGACTTGCTGTGGCGTATGCCCTTGATCTTGTAGAGCCGCTCGCGCAGCAGGCGCTCATAGTCCTTGGTGTCCTGCACCGCGATGCGCAGCAAATAGTCATATTCGCCGGACACCAGCCAAGCCTCAATCACCTCGGGAATCGCGGCCAGGGTTTCGCCGAATTTTTCGAGCGTGTTGTCGGAATGGCTGTCCAGGGTGACCTGCACCAGCACCGTGTCGCCCAGGCCCAGGGCCTGCGCATTGAGGCGCACCGTGTAGCCCTCGATCACGCCGGCCTCCTCCATCTTTTTGATGCGGCCCCAACAAGGCGAGGGGCTCAGGCCCACGGCCTGGCCGATATCCTGCAGGCTGGTGCGTGCATCGGCCTGCAAAACCTGAAGAATTTTCCGGTCCAAAGTGTCCATGCAACTAATTTATCTGATTTTTTGAAATTTGCAGATTTTTTATCTGTATTCAGCAAATCCGGCAGCAAATCAAGCAAATTATTCGGCCGCACCCGGGCGATACTTTCTTCCATGGCAGCGGGCTTACCGGTCCGTCTGGCAAGGCAAAGCTCCCAGCAAGTTACCGCTCGCTGGGGGCTTTTTTTTCAGGCAGCCGCGCACTGCAGCCGCAATTCAAAACAAACCCCATCGTCCAGGTTGCGCACGGTGATGGTGCCGCCCATCTTGGCCATATAGGTCTTGGCGACAAACAGGCCCTGGCCGCGTTGCCCCGGTGCGCCGGCATCGGTGTCGGGCAGGTCGGACACCCCGTATTCAAAAATCTTGTCCAGCATGCCGGCGTCTATCCGCGGGCCCAGGTTGCTGATGGCGATCAGCGCCTCGGGCGCAGTGGCGCCCTCCTGCGCTTGCAGCGACAGCGTGATGCGGATCAGGCTGCCGGGCAGGCGGTAGCGTTCAGCATTGCGCAGCACGTGCGAGACCACGTCCTCCAGCGAATACTCATCGGCCCGCACCGTCACCGGCTGGGCCAAGGGCTCAAAGGCCACGCCGGGGATGCCGGCCGCCGCGGCGTTGCGTGCGACATGGCACAGGAATTCGTTGGCGTCCAGGGTTTGCACATTGAGGGCGGTGGACTCAAAGGCCTCGCTGGGTGAAGCGCTGCCGTAAAGCACGCGCACGGCTTGCTGCATGCGGCTGATGTAGCGGTGCGCCGGGTCATCCGGGCTGCCGTGCAGCACCATCAGCGACTGCAGCGGCGACATGATTTCATGGCCGACCGCATGCCAGGTGTCTTTCTCCTGCGCCACGCGGATCTGCTCACGCCGCACGTCTTCGTTCACGCGCTGCAGCAAGTCCTGCAGGCCGCCGGCCAGCACGCCCAGCTCGTCGCCGCCGCGCAGGTCGGCCAGGTCCACCGCCGCCAGGCTGTCGCTGGCCCGCACGCCCTTGGACACGGTGGCGGCGCGGCGGGTCAGCACGGTGATGCGGCGGATGATGCGCAGTTCAATCGCCAGCCAGGTCGCAAAAATGGCCAGCAGCATGCCGCCGACAAACCAGGACACGCGGGTGGCGACCGCCGTCAGGGCCTTGTTGACGCTGCGGATGTCGCCGGTCAACGTAAGCTCATAGCGCCCCAGCGGCGTGCTGATGACATCGGTGCTGGTGACGGGCGCGTCATAGCCCTCGACCTGCAGCCGGCGTATCAGCCAGGCGATCAGCGGCGAGGAGCGCTCGGCGGCCTCGGCGCCGGACAACGCCACGATGTCCTTGCCGACGCCACCCGCGCCCAGTTTGCGTATGCGCAGCTTTTCCCCGGGCAACAGCAAAGGCGTCAATTCGGCCCACGAAAAAGGCGCGGTGGCGCCTGCCGTATTGCTGTCGAACAGAGGCTTGCCCTCGCCAGGGGCCAGCATTTCCACCTGCACTTTGATCTGGTCCAGGTCGGCCGGGGGCCAGACGATGCCGGCCGGCCCTTTGGCAAACAGCGCCTCGCGAAACAGCTCCACCGGCAGGCGCACGCTGACAAAGGCGCGCCGCGCGCAGTCCGGATCCGCCGCTGGCGCGCCATCGACGCAGCGGCCGTCCTGCCAGAGCCAGCCGCGAAAATCGCGCACCGGCCGGCTGGCCGGCGTGAGGGGGCCGTCGTCGGCAAACCCCACGAGCCGCCCCCGGGTGTTGGCAAAGGGCGAGGCGTTGCGGCCCTCATCCACGGCCTGCATGGCCTGGAAAGGCGCGATCCAGCGGTAGCGCTGGCCGCGCATGTCGACCGTGATGCGCGCGCGGTGCGCCAGGCTCAGATCCAGCGTGCCCGAGGTGTGCGACACTAGCGGCCCGCTGTTGAAGCTGCCGACGGCATAGATAAAGCCGCCGGCAAAGGGGTTGTTGCCCACGGCCACGCACATCGAGGCCGCATCGCGGTATTGCACCAGGCAGCCGGCCATCTCCACGGCCTGCTGGGCCTTGTTGCGGTCGTCAAAATCAAGGGCCGAAAACGGCAGCACCAGCGGGCGCAGCGGCGTCACCTCATGCTCGTAGGCCGTGGGGTTGAGCAGCACCAGCTGGCCCGTGGGATGGCGCAGCTTGGCGGCGATCTGCGCCTGGTTCTTGCGAAAGCCGTCCTGGTAGTTGCGGTAGCTGCGCTCTTTTTCGTCCTGCAGCACGGCAACGGCCAGCGCGACGGTGGCCAGCCCCAGCAGCAAAAAAGCACCGCGAAAGAAAACCCGCAGGCCGAAGGGCACGCGCGCCGGCAGCAGGCGCTCGACGTCCAGCCCGGCCGGCAGCTTCACGCCTTGCCCTCGGCCGCCTCGGCCCAGCGAAAGCCGCGCATGGGCACGTTCTCAATGCCCTCGAACGACGCATCGATTTCCTTGAAGGCGTCGCGTATGGTGCTCACGTGCTTGCGGATGTTGTCGCGGTTGCGGCCGCTTTTGACGACCTGGTAAAGGTCCTCATAGCTGACCACCTCGCCGCGCCGCGCATGCAGCGCCGCCAGGATGCGCTGCGCCGTCAGCGGCAGATTCACGCGCTGGCCGCGCCAGATGGCCGTGTTCTGGCGCAGCGGGTCCAGCTGCAGTTCCTGCCCATCCGCCGCCGGCGCCTTCCCCGCAGGCCTGGCCTTGGCGCTGCGCAGGATGTCCAGGAAGGTCTCGATGAAATCGGCTTCCTCAAACGTGGTTTTTTGCAGGTAGTCCCAGGCGTCCAGCGCTTTCATGATGCTGCGGTAGATGGCGGCCGGCATGGCCGACACCACCAGCACCGGCGTGCCCTGCCGCTGCTTGTTGATGGCGTTGATGATGGCCACGCCGGCATGGCGCTCGCGCCCCAGCTCGATGTCCAGCACCACGGCGTCGTAGCCCTCACGGGCGATAGCGGCTTCGGCGTCGTCGCGGTTGAACCACTGGTCGACCTGTATGCCCGGCCGGGCCGATTCAATCCAGCCCTTGAGCTGCTTGCTCATGGGCAAATCGTCTTCGATGACGGCAATTTTGGTCATGGGTCGTGCGAAGTAAAGGGGTGGCTTGATTATGGGTGCGGGCCGCACCCGGCCGTGTGAGTGTTTCTTCCGTTGGCGGATGAATGCCGCCGCCAAACCGCGCAAAGACACCGCCCAGGCGCATTGAATGCTCCGGGCCCGCTTCGAACAATGGAGGCCAGAGAGAACACAAGCCTGTGCCTCTCGCCAAACCAACCGGAGGAGCCCCATCATGAACCCACGCCTTGCCCGCATCGCCTTGCGCATCCGCGCCATCTTTTCCAGGGGGGTGCACGGCACCCGCCGCATCGCCGCCGATGGCGTGCGCCGCACCGCCGGCGCCCGCGGCCTGATGATCGCCACCGCCGCCGCGGGTGCCGCCGGCTACCTGCTGTGGGTGCACCCGCCCATGGAGTCGGTGGCGCGCGGCGATGTGGCCATCCGCACCAACCAGCTGACGGGCGGCGTCGACGAGTTCCGCGAAGGCTCGTTGTTGCTGCTGCCCGGCCTGCATGAACTGCGTACCTTCTCGCTGCGCGACCAGGTCTATCGCCCCGAAGGCAGCAGCCGTGCCGACGGCCCCGCGCCTTTCCAGTCCATCGAGGGCATGTCGCTCGGCGTGGACCTCACGGTGCGCTACGCGCTGGACCCGGCCAAGGTCAACGCGCTGTCAAAAAATCTGCCCGACGACATCGCCGGCCAGATCGTGCAGCCCGCCGTGCAAGGCGTGATCTACAAAATCTTCACGCGCTACACCGTGCGGGAAATCTTCTCGAGCAAGCGCGCCGAAATCCAGCAGCTCATCGAAGCTGAACTCAAACCCAAGCTGGCGGCCGACGGCATCCTGCTGCGCACGGTGCAGATGGGCAAGGTGGACCTGCCTGCGGACTACCGCCACGGGATGGACAATCTGCTGGCTGAAGAACTTGCCACGGAAAAGATGCGTTACACGCTGGCCCTGAAGGAAAAGCGCGTCAAGGAAACCGAGCTGGACGCGATGGCCGAAAAAGTGCGCCGCGAAACCAACGCGCAGGCCGCTGCCAACGAGCAGGTGATCGCGGCCCGGGCGCAGGAGGAAGCCATGAAGCATGTGCTGCCCTTCAAGCAAAAGCAGATTGAGCAGCGCCAGCTCGAAGCCGAGGCCGAGAAACAGTCGCGCATACGCACGGCCGAAGGCAGCGCCCAGGCACGGCGCATCGAGGCCGCGGGCGAGGCCGATTCGCGGCAGAAGCTGGCCGACGCCGAAGCCTACCGGCTGGACCGCGTGGGCAAGATCAACAGCGAGCAGATGGCGCGCGAAGGCGTGCTGGTCACACGCCACCCGCTGCTGATCCAGAAAACCATGGCCGACAAGCTCAGCGACAAGATCACCGTCATCATCGCCCCGCCCTCCACCAGCGGCGGTTTTGTGGGCGCGGGCCTGCTGGGCGGCGCGCCCAAAGCCGGTCGCGCCGCAGCACAGGCACCCCGCGACGCTGAAACGCAAGAAGACAAAGAGGCCGAATGATGATCACCACCGCACTCCTCACACTGGCCATCGTGACGCAGGACCAGGCCAGCCTGCGCGCGGCGCCCCGCGACTCGGCCGCGCAGCAGGCCGCCCTGTGGCAGGGCGACGCGCTCGAAATCCGCGGCCAGCGCATGGACTACCTGCAGGTCTACGACCACAGGCGCGAACGCGCGGGTTTTATCCATGTGAGCCAGGTGCGCACCGTCTCGCTGCAGCCCGAGGAAGCGCCGCAGCTGCTGTCGGTGGTGCGCTTCCTGCGCGAAAGCCCGGGCGCCGAGGCCCTGGGCATTGCCTACACCGCCGCCTACCTCAAGGCTGCGCCGGCCGAGGCCATAGGCGCAGAAGCCTTCGACGCGCTGGGCACCATGGCCGAGCGCCTGGCGCGCCGCGCCTCCCTGAAGCACGGCAAGGCGACCAGCGACGTGATCTCCGCGCACGTGGAAGTGGCCTCTTTTTACGGCGTGGGCTTCAATGGCTATGAGCAGGGCGGCAGCATGCAGCTTTGCTACAACGGCGAGGCCTTTCGCCGCGTGCTGGCCTTGCCATCCGACGCCGAGCAGCGCGCCCGCGCCGCCCTGGCCCTGACCCGACCCGACTGCATGAGCCCCGACCTGCATCCGCAGGAGCGCCTGCAGCAAGACCAATGGCGCGCCGAGGTGCTGGACAAGCTCAGCGCCGCGCAGTTCGCCGCACTGCCCGAAGTCAGTAAAAACCGCTTGCGCCTGCGCCGCGCCGGCGTGCACGCCAGCCTGGCTTTTGCGCAGGCACGCCGGGGCGACGCGCCCGCGGCAGCCGCCCAGCGCGCGCTGGCGGAACTCGCCGCAGTGAACAAGCTTGAATTGACTGACAACGACAAACAGGACTACAACGACGCGGCGATCCGTGTAGGCGCCTCGCGCTGGGCCGCCGAAACCGCTTTGCCCCGTTTCGCCAAACTGACCCTGGCCACCGAAGCCGGACAAGCCGGCGAAACCTGCGTGGCGCTGTATGAAAACAAGGCGGACGGCAAACCCGGCAAGGACGCCGTGGCCAAACGCTGCACTTTCGGTATCGTCTGGGCCGCCTCCGCCAGCGCCCACCCCGACGGCCAAGCCCTGGCGCTCGCAGTGCAACCGCTGGACGCCTGGCGCGAGCTATGGGTGTTTCGCAAAAGCGCAGGCCAGTGGACGATTGAAGTGCTGCCGCCCGCCAGCAACGGCCCTGAATTGGGTTACGTGGAATTCGCCGGCTGGGTGCGCGGCGCGCCGCAAATGCTGCTGGCCCGCGAGACCCGGATCGCCGGGCGCCTGCGCCGCAATTTTGAAGTGGCCCGCCTGGATACCTTGACGGCCGAGAAGCAGGCCGGGGACCCAGGCACGCTGGCGGCCTTCCGCTGGCAGGATGCCGCGTGGAAACGACAGACGGTGATCCTGCGCTAAACCGGCTCCTTTAGAACGCGGTCTTGTCGCTCAACGTATCGGCCGGCAGCTGGTCGATTTCCACCAGCAGCCGCGCCAGGCTGCGGCCCGCGGCGCCCAGCAAGGCGCGGCCTTTTTCGGCGGTGGCGGCGGCGGCATCGCCCGCTGCGCCGTGGGGGTTGTAGTCCTGCATCTGCCAGGCCAGCTTGGCGCTGCGGCCGTCGCCCAGGATGCTGAATTGTTCAGCGCGGTCTTGAGACGTGGAACGGAAGTTTTGTGCTTTCGCCATGTCGACCTGCTCGGGCTTGAGCGCCAGCATCATGGAAGTCTCGATCTCGCCGGCATGGATGCCGAAGCGGTGCTCCTCGGCGCTGAACAAATCGTTCACCGATTTCCCATCTTCACCCGTGAGCGGCAGGTTGAACCAGTTCACGCTGTAGACCAGCATGCCCAGCCGCGCCCGCAGGTCACGCGCCACCACATCCAGCAGCCCGACCTGGCCGCCATGGGAATTGAGCAGCACCAGTTTTTTGACGCCGGTCTGCGCGACCGATTCGGCCAGCTCGGTCCACAGGCGTATCACGGTTTCGGATTTCAGCGTGAGTGTTCCGGGAAAGCGCGTGTGCTCGGGACTGAAGCCCACGGCCTGCGTGGGCAGAAACAGGACCGGCTGCGCGGCCGGCAGATGCGGCAAGGCGGCTGCGACCACGCCGTCCACCAGCGTCGCATCGACATTGAGCGGCAGGTGTGGGCCATGCTGCTCCGTGGCGGCTACCGGCAGCACCGCAATGCAGCGGGCGAGGTTCAGGCCTGCGAAGTCGGGGCTTTGGAGGTCGGACCAGAAGCGATGAGGATTGGGGGATAGGGTGGTCATGAGGTATTTTGAGCCATTTACGCAGGTTCAAGCCGCCGCGGCAGCCTTCTGAATCTCTTCCTTATGCCCCGCCAGCCCCGCCAGCTGATTCAAATGCCGTCCTTGCCGCTCGGCGCCTTGCCGGCCAGCCCGCAAAGGAGACGTCATGCGCACGGCACCCAGTGCCTCGGCCAGGCATTGCGGCCGTCCGCGCGCACCGCTGGCCAGGTAGTCGGCCAGCAAGGCGCCGCGCACGTCTTCAGCTTTCAGACAGCGCGCCACCGTGAGGTGCTCAAACAGCAAGTCCACCAGCTTCTCAAATGCGAATTCATGCGTCTTGCCGGTGGTCAGCCACAGCCAGTCGCTGAAGCGCAAGAAGTTGCCGAAAGCCGACCCCGGCGCCAGCAGCAGTTCAAGCCCACGCGCGAAGCGGCCCGAATTCGCGACCATCTCCCAATAGCGCGCAAAGCGGTTGATGCGCTGCATGGTGGCAAAGTCGATCGTCGAGTTTTGCAGGATGGTGTACGGCGTCTGCGGGTCGTAGGCCATGGCGAATTCCGCCGTGTGCCGGGTGATGGGCGTGCCGCGAAGGCGCTTCAGGATGCCGAACTGGATTTCGTGCGGTGCGAGTTCATGCAGGCGGTCAAAACCGTCGGCAAAACTTTCCAGGGTTTCACCGGGCAGGCCGAAGATCAGGTCGGCGTGCACATGCGCCCGGCTTTCAGTCACCAGCCAGCGCAGGTTGTCGGCGGTTTTGACGTTGTCCTGCTTGCGCGAGATGCGCTGCTGCACCTCGGGGTTGAAGCTCTGGATGCCGACTTCAAACTGCAGCGAGCCCGCGGGGAACTGCGCGATCAAGGCCTTGAGCCGCTCGGGCAGGCTGTCGGGCACGACTTCAAAATGCACAAACAAGTCGGGCGCCATCCTGTCGAGGAAGAACTGCAAAATGCGCACCGAGTTCTCGACCTTGAGGTTAAAGGTGCGATCCACAAACTTGAAGTTGCGCGCGCCGCGGAGGTGCAGCGCGTCCATTTCCGCCATGAACACGTCCAGGTCAAAAGCCCACGCGGTTTTGTCGAGCGAGCTCAGGCAGAACTCGCACTTGAAAGGGCAGCCGCGCGAGGCTTCGACATACAGCAGGCGCTTGGCCAGGTCTTCAGGGGTGTACTCGTTGTAGGGCAGGGCCAGCGTTTCCAGCGGCGGCTGTTCGCCGGCTATCACTTTCATGAGCGGCTGCGGGCCGTGGAGCAACGCGCGGCACAGTTTCGGAAAACTCACATCGCCCCAGCCGGTGACCACATGGTCGGCCAGGCGGCAGATTTCCTGCTGGTCTGTCTCGTAACTGACCTCGGGCCCGCCCAGAACGATCTTGATATCGGGCCGCAAGGCCTTGAGCAGGCGCACGACCTGCGTGGTCTCGACCACATTCCAGATATAGATGCCCAGGCCAATCACCTCGGGTTCCAGCGCCAGCAGCTCTTCGACGATTTGCGTGGGCCGCTGCTGGATCACGAATTCGCGCAGCTGCGTGGCTTCGCGCAGGCCGGGTCCGCCATGCCTGTCCATATTCGCCAGCAGATAGCGCAGGCCCAGCGAAGCGTGGATGTACTTCGCATTCAGGGTGGCGAGGACAATACGGGGCATGACCCTATTATCGGAGTTGGCTCCGAAAACGACTGTAATCAGGTGGCTGGCGCCGGCCAGCCCCCAGGAACTAATGCCCCCAAGGCCCGCTCACACCCGCACCATGGATTTCAAGCGCCCCCTGTTCGCCGCCCTCTCCGCTACGATTTTGATAGCTTTTGGCGCAATAGCCACGGTGGCAAACGCCCAGGGATCGCCTATCAGCCTGCCCGGCAAAGGCAGCCGCGCCGCAGCCGCCAGCGTGGTCACCACCGACCAGGTGCGGGCCGAACTGCTGGCCTGGGCACCCGAGGGTGTGGAGCCCGGCAAGCCGGTCTGGGTGGGCCTGGCGCTCACGCACCAGCCCGAGTGGCATACCTACTGGAAAAATTCGGGGGACTCCGGCCTGCCGACGCAGCTCGACTGGCAGTTGCCCGCCGGCATCGATGCCGGAGAGATCGCCTGGCCGACACCGAAGAAAATTCCCATCGACACGCTGGCCAATTACGGCTACGAAAAAACCGTGCTGCTGCCGGTGCCGCTGACGGTGGCGTCCAGCTTTGCCGGCAACCAGCTGGACGTCAAACTCAAGGCGGCCTGGCTGGTGTGCCGCAAGGAATGCATTCCGCAGGAAGGCGAGTTTGGGCTCAGTATCCCGGTGCGCAGCTCGACCGCTGCCAGCAGCCAGCTCTTCAAAGACACCTTTGCTGCGACGCCCAAGGCCCTGGCGGCCGGTGCCAGCCAGGTGGAAGTCGGCGGCGGCAAGACCATCAAGATTTCGCTGGCAGGCCTGCCCGCAGCGCTGCGGGGCCAGACGCTCGCGCTCTACCCTGAAACCGGCAGCGTGATCGAACCTGCCGCCGCCTGGCAGCAGGCCTGGCAGGGCGCGGTGTGGACGGCCGAGGTGCCTTTGTCCAGCCAGCGCAGCGAAAGCCCGGCCAGCATGCCGCTGGTGGTCGCGTTGGAGAACGCGGCCTATCGCATCGACGCGCCGGTCAAGGGCACATGGCCCGCCCCGGCGGCTGCCGCCGTGGTGCCGCCGGCGCTGGAAGCGGCGCTGCGCGCCAATGCGGCTACCGGCGCCGCACCTGTCCAGAGCGGCTCCGCACCCGTGGGCCTGATCGCCGCGCTGCTGGGCGCCTTGTTGGGCGGGCTGGTGCTCAACCTCATGCCCTGCGTGTTCCCGGTGCTGGCCATCAAAGTCGTGGGCTTTGTGCAGGTGAAAGACCAGGCAACCCGCCTGACGACAGGCCTGGCTTACACCGTGGGCGTGGTGCTGTCCTTCCTTGCGCTGGGTGCGCTGCTGCTGGGCCTGCGTGCCGCCGGCGAACAGCTGGGCTGGGGCTTCCAGTTGCAGAACCCGGCCGTGGTCGCGCTGCTGGCGGCGCTGTTCACGGTGCTGGGCTTGAACCTCGCGGGCCTGTTTGAATTCGGCAATGTGCTGCCGGGACGGCTCGCGGGCTGGCAGGCAAAAAATCCCACGGTCAATGCCTTCCTCTCGGGCGTGCTGGCCACGGCGATTGCCTCGCCCTGCACCGCCCCTTTCATGGGCGCATCGCTGGGTTATGCCGTCAGCCTGCCCGCCCTGCAGGCGCTCTCGGTGTTCGCGGCCATCGGCGTGGGCATGGCCCTGCCCTACCTGGCCGCCAGCGCCATCCCGGCCGTCGCGCGCGCCCTGCCGCGTCCCGGGCCGTGGATGGTGACTTTCAAGCAATTGATGGCCTTCCCGATGTTCGCTACCGTGGCCTGGCTGGTCTGGGTGCTGGGCCAGCAAAGCGGTGTGGACGGCGCGGGCGCGCTGCTGGCACTGCTGGTGTTGCTGACGCTGGCGATCTGGTCCCTCACCCTGCGCGGCACGGCACGCACGCTGCTGGCGGCTTTTTCCATCGCGCTGTGCGCGCTGGGCTTGTGGTCCATAGGCCCCAACATCACGCGGCCTGCGGCCATCGCCACGGCCGCGCCGGCCGCCGGCGGCTGGCAGGCCTGGGAGCCGGGCCGGGTTGACCAGCTCGCGGCGCAAGGGCAAAGTGTGTTCGTGGACTTCACCGCCGCCTGGTGCGTGACCTGCCAGTACAACAAGAAGACCACACTGGCCCATGCCGGGGTGCTGGCCGACATGCAGGCAAAAAACGTGGCGCTGCTGCGCGCCGACTGGACGCGGCGCGACCCGGCCGTGACGGCGGCGCTGGCCCAGCTGGGCCGCAACGGTGTGCCGGTGTATGTGATCTACAAGCCCGGACGCGCACCCGTCGTGCTGTCGGAAATCCTGTCGGTGGATGAGGTGAGGGCCGAGCTGGCCAAGCTGTGAACCTGTCGCTGATTCTTTTTAAAGGAGGTCATGCCATGTCAAACCGCACTCCCGCCGCGTCGCCGCTGACGCGCCGCCATTTTTCCGGCGCCCTGGTCGCCGCCCCCTGGCTGGCTTCAGTCGCACTTTCCCCGCTTTCCGCGCACGCCGCGGCGGCCGCCGTGGGCCAGGCGGCGCCCGACTTTTCCGCCGTGGACACGTCCGGCAAGACCCACCGCCTGGCCGACTACAAGGGCAAACTCGTGGTGCTCGAATGGACCAACCCGGGCTGCCCTTTTGTGCGCAAGCACTACAGCGGCAATATGCAAAGCCTGCAGAAAGAATTCACCGGCAAGGGCGTGGTCTGGCTGGCCGTCAACTCCACCGAAGCCGGCAGCGGCGACTACCTGGCGCCGGCCAAACTCGCCGGCTGGATGGCCGAGAAGCAGGGCCAGCCCAGCGCCACGCTGATGGACGAGTCGGGACAGATTGGGCAGCTCTACGGCGCCAAGACCACGCCCCACATGTACATCATCAGCCCGCAGGGGCAACTGATTTACGCCGGTGGCATCGACAGCATTCCCTCGGCACGCGTTGACGACATCAAGACCGCCACCAACTACGTGCGCCAGGGCCTGACGGAAGCGCTGGGCGGCAAGCCGCTGAGCGTGGCAAGCAGCCGCGCCTATGGCTGCTCGGTCAAATACAAAGACGCATAAACCCCCATCCGGAAAGCCTGCCATGACCTCCCTGCCCCCCGCCGAGCGCATGCCGCACATCCTGAACCACTACCGCACCATCGCGGTGGTGGGCTTGTCGCCGCAGCCGCACCGCGCCAGCTTTGACGTCGCGCGCTACATGCAGGCCAACGGCTACCGCATCATCCCGGTGAACCCCAACGCCACCGAGGTGCTGGGCGAGAAAGCCTATCCCTCGCTGAGCGAGGCGGCCCGCCACGAAAAAATCGAGCTGGTGAACTGCTTTCGCAACAGCGCGGACATCCCGCCCGTGGTCGACGAGGCCATCGCCATAGGCGCCAAGGCGGTGTGGATGCAGCTGGGCATCAGCAACCCGGCCGCGGCGGCCAAGGCCGAAGCCGCCGGCCTGCTGGTGGTGCAGGACCACTGCATCAAGATAGACCACCGGGTGCTGCAGTCGCGCGGCCTGCTGGACACGGCGGCCCGCACGGGCGCGTCGGCCTGAGCCCGGGAAAGCCAGGCTTGCGCGGCCGCGCATCGCCGCTGAAAATGCGCCATGTCCCTGCGCACGGCACCCATCCCTTCCTCCGCACCTGCCGTTCTGTCTTCCGCCCTCTTCTTCCTTTTCCCCCTGATGCTGGCCCTGGCCGGTTGCGCCGGCCCGGCGCCCACACACAGGGGTGAGGCCCAGGCCGCGCCTATGGCCGCCGGCGAGGTGGGCCAGTCGGACGTGAACCGCATGGCCACGCTGGGCATGCGAGACAATATGGAGAGCCTGCTGCGCCTGGCCGACAAGCTGTACCGCCGCAACCCGGCCGAGTGGCGCAAGACCAGCGCCGTCAGCCGCGACGCGGCCCTGGCCCAATTGCGCGTGGCAGTCGACACGCGCACGCCCTGGCCCGAACTGCAGGGCAAGCGCGACATCGCCGCGCTGTCGCTGGCCCTGGGGCCGGACTTCAAGGGCGACCGCGTGGCGGCATTCATCTACGCCAGCGCCGACATGGTGGTTGCCGCCCACGGCGGAAAAACCTCTTTCTACCTGACCGACAGCCTGGACGCGCAACACATCTACAACGCCGCGCGCAACATCGAGATTGCCGTGTGGATGCTGTCCAACCGCCGCAACGCCGCGGGCCAGCCCCTGCTGCTGTCCGACGAGATCAACGAGCGCGAGCGCAACCTGAGTTTTGAACGCGAGTTCGGCAAGGTCATAGGCCGGCTGGATTTGCTGGCCTCGGTGCTGACCGAGAAATACCGGCGCGCGGTCATCACTTACGTACAAAACCTGCTTGGAGGCACGTTCCTCCAGTTCTTACCGGTGAAATAGGTTCACCCCCTTCTCGGCTCACTTCGTGTAGCCGGATCCCCCCTTGCAGGGGGCGACACCTACGGCCCGGCAAAGCCGGTTCCGCGCCGCCACTGGGTTTGGCGTCATAGCTCTGCAGCCGTAGACAATAGCGGTTTGCCGTCTATTTCCGGAAATCCCATGCCCGATAACTACCTGCCCGAGGTCAGAAACCAGTACGAAGCCCTGCCTTACCCGCCCTGCAATCCGCAGGACGATCACAAGCGGCTGGTGCTGACCTGGCTGGAAGACCTGCCGATGATCAACCACTACTGCTTTGCGGGGAAGCAGTCTTTCCAGAAGGGCTTTCGGGCGCTGGTGGCGGGCGGGGGCACGGGCGATGCGACGATTTTTCTGGCGGAGCAGCTGCGCCATACCGACGGGCAGGTGGTGCACCTGGACATGAGCCAGGCCAGCATCGCGCTGGCCAAAGAGCGCGCGCAGATTCGCGGGCTCACCAACATCACCTGGGTGCATGACTCGCTGCTGAACCTGCCGGCGCTGGCCGCGCAGCTCGGCTGCTTTGACTACATCAACTGCAGCGGCGTGCTGCACCACCTGGCCGACCCGGACCTGGGCCTGAAGGCCCTTCTCAGCGTGCTCAAGCCGGACGGCGCCATCGGCCTCATGGTCTATGCCACCACGGGCCGCATCGGCGTCTACCAGATGCAGGCACTGATGCGCATGGTCAACGGCGGTGAGACGGATGCGCAGCGCAAGATCGCCAACACCCGCGACATCCTGGCCAGCCTGCCGCCGGGCAACTGGTTCAAGCGCAGTGAAGACCTGCACCATGACCACAAGGCCGGCGACGCCGGCATCTACGATTTGCTGCTGCATTCGCAGGACCGCTCGTACAGCGTGGGCGAACTCTTCGACTGGCTGGGCGATGGCACGGCGGACGGCAAGCAGGGCCACGGCCTGCACCTGGCGTTCAGCGACGTACAGCGCGGCCGCTCGCCCTACCTGCCGCACATGGTGCTGGGCGCCAAGCCGCCGGCCATGGCCGCTGCGCTGCGCAAGCTGCCGCTGCGGCAGCAGTATGAAATGGCCGAGCTGATGGGCGGCAGCATCATCACGCATTCGCTTTACCTGACGCGCGACGCGGCGTGCACCGCGCCTTATGGCGATACCAGCTACGTGCCTTTTTTCTACCACGAGCCGCTGACAGGCGAGGTGGCGGCGCAGGTGTTCGGCAACAGCCGCGGCCAGCCCTTCATGCTCAGGCACCAGCACTCGGGGGTTTCGGTGATGGTCAATCCCGGCAAGTACGGCGCGAAGATCCTGGGTCTTATCGACGGCCGCCGCAGTTTCGGCGAGATCTTCGAGCAGTTCCGCGCGGCCTGGCAGGGCAAGGCCGCGGCGCCCGACAACGCCGCGCTGTTCGCCGACTTCGCTGAATCCTATGAAACGCTGAATGCGCTGGAACGCCTGCTGCTCAGGCACGCCTCGGCGGCCGCAATATAGGAAGCCGGCTCAGGCGGCGGAGCTCCAGAGATCCGCCGTCGCTGAAGGCTGCTCCGCGCGCAGGTCCACCACCACCACAAGTTCACCGCCGAAGCGGCCTATGCCCAGGCCGCTCATGAGCTTTTGCTCTTCTTCCTGCGTCGCCATGCGCAGAAAACACAGCGCTTGCCGCTTGCCCGCGTGCGCGGCCGGCAGGATGTTGATCTGCTTGACCGAACCAAAACGGGCGCACATGGTGCTCAACACGGTTTGCAGGGTGGCGATGTCAGGGCATTGCTGCAACTGGTCGAGTTCGAGAGGGCTCATGATCCTTGCCTGGAATAAAAAGTAAGGGAACAACGGAGGGCCGCGCCGCTGGCGCATGGGCGGTGGTGCAGCATGCGGGGTGATATGACCACCCTTCGTGCGGAGCTTGCGATCCACAGCGTAGGACAAAACCGTGCGCGGGTAAGTGACGGAACGTTTTGCAACGCTTTAGCGCCAACACTTGCAAATCACAGCGTAAAAATCAGCGTGCCATGCGTCAGCATGTTCATTCAAGTTCAATGAACGACTGAAAAGCAGGTGCTTGCCCCGTGTCCGTTTCCGCTCCCCATCTAGCGCCCGCCTTCGCACTCCATGTGCTGCCGCATTCCGGCGCCGACCGCCTGGCCCGGCTGGCGGCCCGCGCCTGCGGCGTGCCGATTGCCATCGTCGCGGCGCTGGAAAACGGCGAGGCCCAGTTCGTTGCCGGCGCCGGCTTCTCCCCGCAGGAGCGCGAGGGGCTGGTCGCGCTGTGCGCCGCCACACTCGAAACGCCACCGCGCCAACCGCTGCTGCCGGCGCGCGGCGCGCCCGACATCAGCTTTTACCGGGGCCTGCCGCTGAGCCGGGACGACGGCACGCTGCTGGGCGTGCTGGCGGTCATGGACAAAACGGCGCGCAGCCTCGCCCCCGACGAGGAAGAAGACCTGGAGACGCTGGCCGGGCTGGCGGCCGCCCAGCTGGACGCGCGCCACGCCCAGCCGCAGCAGGCCGCGCGGCAGACGCAGGAAGACGCCCAGCGCCTGGCCACGCGCCTGGGCATCACGCTGGAAAGCATCACCGAAGGCTTTTACACGCTGGATCCGCAGTGGCGCTTCAGCTACCTCAACCGCGAAGGCGCACGCCTGCTGGGCCGGCCCTCCACGGAGCTGCTGGGCAAAAGCATCTGGAAGGAATTTCCGGGCGCCATCAACACCTTGTTCGCCGACAAGGTGCGCGCCGCGGTGGCGGGCAACTTCCAGGTGGAATTTGAGGCTTTGTATGCGCCGCTGGACAAATGGTTCGAGATACGCGCCTACCCCTTCCCCGATGGGGTGGCGATTTACTTTCGCGACGTCAGCGAGCGGCGCAAGGCGCGCGAGCAGCTCATGCTGCTGGAGACCAGCATCTCGCGGCTCAACGACATCGTGCTCATTGCCGAGGCTGTGCCTTCGGGCCGGCCCGGGCTGCGCATCATCTTCGCCAACAATGCCTTCGAGCAGCATACGGGCTACAGCCTGGCCGAGGCGCTGGGCCACTCGCCGCGCCTGCTGTGCGGGCCGCTGACGCAACACAGCGAGCTCGAGCGCATACGCAACGCCTTCCTGAAGGGCGAGCCGGTGCAGGCCGAGCTCATCACCTATAAAAAGAACGGCCGGCATTTCTGGATGGAAGTCGACATCGTGCCGGTGGCCGACGATGCCGGCGTCTTCTTCACGCACTGGGTGGCGGTGGGCCGCGACATCACGCGGCGCAAGGTCGCGGAAAGCGAGATCAAGCACCTGGCCTTCTACGACCCCTTGACCCAGTTGCCCAACCGCCAGCTGCTGATGGACAGGCTGGACGAGGCGCTGAGCCACAACCGCCGTCACCCGCGCGAAGGCGCGCTGATGTTCATAGACCTGGACAACTTCAAGACGCTCAACGACACCATGGGCCACCAGAAGGGCGACCTGCTGCTGCAGCAGGTGGCCAAGCGCCTGGCGGCCTGCGTGCGGCAGACCGACACGGTGGCGCGCCTGGGCGGGGATGAGTTCGTGGTCATGCTGGAAGACCTGGGCCAGGACCCGCGCGAAGCGACCCTCAAAGCCGAGTCCGTGAGCGGGCAGATCCTGGCCGCGCTGTGCGAACCCTACAGCCTGGCGGGCTACCAGCACTACAGCACCTGCAGCATAGGCGTGACGGCCTTCAACCAGACGCTGAACAACATCGGCGACCTGCTCAAGCAGGCCGACCTGGCGATGTACCAGGCCAAGATGGCGGGGCGCAACACGGTCTGCTTTTTCAACCCGGCCATGCAGGCCGCCGTGACCGCCAGTGCCGCGCTGCAGTCGGACCTGCGGCGCGGCCTGCGCGAAAAACAGTTCGTTCTTTATTACCAGCCGCAGGTGGGCCGCGACGGCCGCATGACCGGTGTGGAAGCCTTGCTGCGCTGGCGGCATGGCGAGCGCGGAATGGTGCAGCCCGCCGAGTTCATCCCGGCAGCCGAAGAAGCCGGGCTGATACTGCCGCTGGGCCAGTGGGCGCTGGAGACCGCCTGCCGCCAGCTCGCGACCTGGGCGCAGCGCCCCGAAACCGCGGCCCTGAGCATTGCGGTCAACGTCAGTGTGCGGCAGTTCCGCCACCCCGAGTTCGTGGACCTGGTGATGGCCGCGCTCAAGGAGACCCAGGTCAGCCCGCACAAGCTCAAGCTGGAGCTGACCGAAAGCCTGCTGGCCGAGGACATGGAAATCACCATCACCAAGATGGCCAGGCTCAAGAAGATGGGCGTGACCCTGTCGCTTGACGATTTCGGCATGGGTTATTCATCGCTGTCCTGCCTCAAGCGCCTGCCGCTGGACCAGCTCAAGATCGACAAGTCTTTTGTCGAAGACATACTGCGCGACCCCAACGACGCGGCCATCGCGCGCACCATCATCGGCCTGGCGCAAAGCCTGGGGCTGGGTGTGGTGGCCGAGGGCGTGGAAACCGAGGCGCAGCGCGACTTTCTGTCGCGCCACGGCTGCGATTGCTACCAGGGTTATCTGTTCTGCAAGCCCTTGCCGATTGACGAGCTTGAGGCTTTCATCACGACACTGGGCGTCTGACGGTTTTGAAGGCCTTGAGGGCTAGGCAGGCTGCCCGGCTGCTACCTTCTGATGATGCCGGTGTTCCAGCCGGAAGATGACTTCCTTGACGATGCCGTACATCACGGCGCGATCGCGATTCGGGTGGTCGGAAAAATGAACATGCGTGGAGCCCAGGGTCGCGCCCTCGGCGTCATAGCTCACGCTGATGCCGTAAGTCGTCATCAGCGCCCCGCAGGCGCGCCAGTCGCGTGTCCACTGCGGCAGGGCCTGGGCGCTGTCCCAGAGCGTGCCCGCGCTTTCATAGCATTCCTCGATGTGGGTGTGGCCCAGCAGCTGCGCCAGGTGCCGTTCCTTGGCGATGCAACTGCGGAAATACTCCTGGTCGTTCATGCGCATGGAAACACTCCTTCCAACCTCGTTCCGGGCACCGGCGAGCCCGTGCAGCCATGGTAAATCCGAACCCGCGTCCGTGCCAGTTGCGGCACCTGCCGAAGTGCCGGCACGCTATCGGCACGTCCCCGGCACGTCCCCGGCACCAGTGTCAATGGACACAAAGCCAACCTGAGACAATCGGTGCATGTTCGCACCCCTTCAAAACGACACCTTTTTGCGCGCCTGCCTGCGCCAGGCCACTCCCCACACCCCCGTCTGGCTGATGCGCCAGGCCGGGCGCTATTTGCCCGAATACCGCGCCACGCGGGCCCAGGCCGGCAGTTTCATGGGCCTGGCCACCAACACCGACTACGCCACCGAGGTCACGCTGCAACCGCTGGAGCGCTACCCGCTGGACGCCGCCATCCTGTTCAGCGACATCCTGACCGTGCCGGACGCCATGGGCCTGGGCCTGTCTTTCGCGCTGGGCGAGGGCCCGCGCTTTGCCACGCCGGTGCGCGACGAGGCCGCCGTGGCCAAGCTGCAGGTGCCGGACATGGCCAAGCTGCGCTATGTTTTTGACGCCGTCACCTCGATCCGCAAGGCCCTGAACGGCCGCGTGCCGCTGATCGGCTTTTCGGGCAGCCCGTGGACCCTGGCCTGCTACATGGTCGAAGGCGCGGGCTCCGACGACTACCGCCTGGTCAAGACCATGCTCTACCAGCGCCCCGACCTGATGCACAAGATGCTGGCCGTGAACGCCGACGCGGTGGCCGCCTACCTGAACGCCCAGATCGAGGCCGGCGCCCAGGCGGTGATGATTTTCGACAGCTGGGGCGGCGTGCTGGCCGACGCGGCCTTCAAGACTTTCAGCCTGGCCTACACGGCCCGCGTGCTGGCCCAGCTCAAACGCGAACACGAAGGCGTGAAAATCCCGCGCCTGGTGTTCACCAAGGGCGGCGGCCAGTGGCTGGAGGCCATGGCGCAGCTCGATTGCGAGGTGCTGGGGCTGGACTGGACGGTCAACCTGGCCCGGGCACGCGCACTGGTCGGCGAAAACGGCCCCCAGGCCAAGGCGCTGCAGGGTAACCTGGACCCGAACGTGCTCTTCGCCAACCCGGCCCAGATTGAGGCGGAGGCGGCCGCCGTGCTGGACAGCTTCGGCGCACCCCATACCGATGCCAGCCGGCCCGGACCGGCGCATATTTTCAACCTGGGCCACGGCATCAGCCAGCACACGCCGCCCGAGAGTGTTGAAGTGCTGGTGCGCGCAGTGCACGCTCACTCTCGCAGCATGCGCACCGCCCGTAGCTGAAACCTTTCGCGTACCCCTTATTTCGGCGCGCCAGGGGGGTATTTGCACCATGGCTAGCACAAAACAGGCCCTTGACAGCTGGACTTATGCACAAAAATCTTGTTGCGCCGCCGCAATGGCAAGGGCGGACTTTACTTCGCGCTATCAAAGCAATAGCGTAGCTAAGTCCTTGATTTATATAGAAACTTCAAATTGCTTTTTTTACGGGCAATTTAAGAAAAGCCTTGATTTACAAGGCTTCGCGCGCTTCGCCGACAAGCTGTCAACAAAGTTATCCACAGAAAATCTGGAAATCTGTAAAGTGGCGCCAAATCAACGACTTAGCGCATTGTCTGGATGTATTTCTCAAGAATTAAACACATTTAGTTACTCTGAATGAGCTATTGGCTGCAAGTCGTCGTCGCGGCGCCCGCACACAGTTCCATCGCCGGGCCGCTGACTTACCAGAGTGAGTTGCCACTCGCCGTGGGCTCGCTCGTGCGCGTGCCGCTGGGCCGGCGCGAGGTGCTGGGCGTGGTCTGGGAGCTGCTGGCCGACAGCGGCGCGCTGCTGGAAATGCAGACGCGCCACGTGGCCGGCGCGCTGGAAGGCCTGCCGCCCCTGTCCGCCACCTGGCGCAAGCTGGTGCAGTTCACCGCGGCTTATTACCAGCGCTCGCTGGGCGAAGTCGCGCTGGCGGCGCTGCCGCCCCAGTTGCGCGACCTCAGCAATGTGCAGCTGGCGCGACGGCTCAAGCGCCCGGTGGCCGACACCAGCGGCGTACCCGACGGCCAGGCCCTGCCGACGCTCAGCCCGCAGCAGGCCGCCGTGTTGGCCGAATTCCATGCCGACAGCCGGCCCGCGCTGCTGTTCGGCGCCACCGGCAGCGGCAAGACCGAGGTCTACCTGCGCGCCGCAGCCCGCGTGCTGGAACAGGACCCGGCCGCCCAGGTGCTGGTGATGGTGCCCGAGATCAACCTCACGCCGCAGCTGCAGTCGCGCTTTGAAGCGCGTTTTGCCCACCTGGGCAAGGAACGCGTGGTCGCCCTGCACAGCGGCCTGACGCCGGCCCAGCGCCTGAAAAGCTGGCTGGCGGCCCACGCCGGCCATGCCCGCCTGGTGCTGGGCACACGCATGGCGGTGTTTGCCTCCATGCCCAATTTGCGCCTGATCGTGGTCGATGAGGAACACGATCCCAGCTACAAACAGCAGGAAGGCGCGCGCTATTCGGCGCGCGACCTCGCGATTTACCGCGCCAAGATCGAGACCGAAGACGCCACGCATGCGCACGGCCCCTGCCGCGTGCTGCTGGGCTCGGCCACGCCCTCGCTGGAAAGCTGGCAGGCCACCCTTGCGGGCCGCTACCAGCGCCTGATGATGGACCAGCGCATTGGCTCGGCCACGGTTTTTGCAACCGGCGAAGAAGCCGCGCCCTATTCCGCCGGGCGGCAACCGGCGCCCTCTACCCCGCCCAAGGCTGGCGAACCAGGTGACGCAGGCAGCCTGCCCACGGTGCGCCGCGTGGACATGAACCACCAACCCAAGCACTGCATCATCGCGCCGCCGCTGTTGGACGCCATCGCCCAGCGCGTGGCGCGCGGCGAGCAGTCGCTGATTTTTTTGAACCGGCGCGGCTATGCCCCCGTGCTGGCCTGCCACGACTGCGGCTGGAAAAGCGAGTGCCCGCATTGCAGCGCGTTTCGCGTCTTCCACAAGATAGACCGCACCCTGCGCTGCCACCACTGCGGTTTCACCGAGCGCGTGCCGCGCGCCTGCCCCAGCTGCGGCAACATCGACATCGCGCCCGTGGGCCGCGGCACCGAACGGCTGGAAGAGCACCTGGCCGAACTGCTGGCCGGCGTGAAACGGCCCGACGGCGAGCCGGTGCGCATCGCCCGCATCGACGCCGACAGCACACGCCTCAAGGGCGCGCTCGAATCGCAGCTGGCCAGCGTGCATGCCGGCGAGGTCGACGTGCTGGTCGGCACACAGATGATTGCCAAGGGCCATGACTTCCGCCACATCACGCTGGTGGCCGCCATCAACCCCGACGGCGCGCTGTTTTCCAGCGACTTCCGCGCGCCCGAGCGCCTGTTCAGCCTGCTCATGCAGGCCGGCGGCCGCGCCGGCCGAGACGCGCGCCACAGCGGCGCCAGCGAGATGTGGGTACAAACCTTCCACCCCGAGCACCCCTTGTTCGCGGCGCTCAAGCAGCATGACTACGCGGGTTTTGCCACGCAACAGCTGGCCGAACGCGAAGCCGCCGGCATGTCGCCCTTCGGCTTTTCAGCGCTGGTGCGCGCCGAGGCGCGCACGCAGGAAGTGGCGCAAGGCTTCCTCAACGCAGCCGCCGCCCAGGCCGAGGCGCTGCAGCTCACCGGCAACGGCCAGGTCACCGCCTACCCGGCCGTGCCCATGACGATCCAGCGTGTGGCAAATATCGAGCGCGCGCAAATGCTGGTCGAAAGCCCTTCGCGCGCGGCGCTGCAGCGCTTTCTGGCGGCCTGGCAACCGGTACTGTTTGAGACGCGCCAGCAGGCTGAATTTAAAAGCCTGATTCGCTGGGCGATTGATGTGGATCCGATTGCGATTTGATTGGGTGGCGAGCGCTTCATTGAAATGTTAGAAGCCATGACTGCGACGGCCTAGTGCTTATTGATTTCAAATGAAAGCTCGGGGATGCGCTCAAAACAGCAAACGCTGCCACTGAACTCAAGTTTGAGCGTACCGTCCGAAAGAACTTCGAAGGGGGTCAATTCTTCGCGAGGAGCCGACGGCTGGTCCGTAATGAGTGTCGCACCCTCGGTGCGATAAGACATCAACATAACCTGCCACTTGCCCTCGTCAAGGGCTCCGTAGGCAAAGTCACCATCCGGGCCGAACTGCATCTGAACCCGTTCTCCAAAATCAACCTGCGGCTCACTCTGACGAAGCTCCCAACACCCGACGATCGGCGCATGTGGTCCCATATGATTTCTAACGTAATCCATGCCGCAAAATTCTGAGGCGTAACCTGGTGACTTCACCTACAAAAGCTGGCATTGAAGCTTTCTCATCTGAATAGTCTCGCAAGGGAATTCGCGATTGCCAACGCCACTACTCAGTCTCAGCACTGACCGTGATACCGCGGAAGCTACGGAACCACGCTTCGCGTTGCTCCGGAGTGGCGCCAAGACGTGACATGTGAATTTCCAGACATCGGCCTTTGTCATTGCCGGAAAACACGTGAGCCTTCAACTGCTCGATGGGCCCAATCTTGAACGCATACAAAAGCACCCAGGCATTGGCGCCCGCGGGATTGATTTGCACTGTTGCAAGATCCGGCCTGTACCTTGACATAGTGCTCCCAACAAGCCAACTTGCACACTGCTGAGCTGATGCACCTTCAGCCTTCTCCGAGAGTGCAGAGACATTCAATCCATCCGCTGTTGAGCCTAGTAGCAGCGCGGCCGGGTTTTGTGAAGCCGAGGGATGGGGGTGAAACTGAACTTGCGGCGCGCCAGGCACGACAACTTTGAAATTGGGGTCAGTGAGCCGAATCGTCAGGTCTTCAGCGAAGACTTGCGACGACCAGAGCAAGCTGCTGGCAGCAAAGGCGAGTGCAGAAGGTGTGTGCATAGTCACGGATTGTGAGGCTAAGCTAATGTAGCTGAGGCATGGTTTAGATGCTTGCTTTACTCGAGCTCGGCGATTGAGCGACTGCATCAATGAAGCCTGTGCAGCCGGATTGTGTGCATGCGTAGATGCCAAGCCTTCCCGTGAACTCCACGAAACAAGACTTTCCGGCAGTAGCCGTGATGGTGGCGACCTGCTCAAAATCAGCTCTGTTAGGCGTCACGGCCGTGACATGGGTGAGGCGCGGCAATAGCACGGATTGCCCATGGAGCGAAGGTTTAGTTGCGTTCCGCAAGCAGACGAATGCCAGCTGCGCAGAAGAAGGCTCCCAGCGTGGCTTGTATTGCCCGTCTGGCTTTCGCATACAGAGCAACCATGGGCTTTGTTGAGAATGTGATTGCATAGAGCAAGTGTGCGCACAGCGACAGCGTGGTCGTGCCAATGACGATGGATGCGCCCACCCACATGGGGGCACCGGTGTGAACCCCCAGCGAAACGATGGCGATCATTGCCAGTGCAGCTTTAGGGTTGGTCATCTGCACCGTGAGACCACGCAAGAAATATGAGGTCCACCTTCCGTCGAGTGAAACGATCGTTGCATGAATGTCCCTCGTGGACGCGGCCGAACGGAACGCTTTGTACCCGAGCCACAAAAGGTATAGACCACCCAGGATCTTGAGGACTTTCATGACCGTGGCGTAGGTTGCAATGACCGCGGTGAATCCAACGACGGCGAGCGAGACCCACAAAAAAGTTCCACACCCGACGCCGAGAGCCAGCGCGATACCCTCCCGGCGCCCGACGCCCATTGATGTACCGATAACTGCGAGAATGTTCGGACCGGGGCTCATGAGAGCGAGCATCACGGCGGTGTGGGCAAGGATAATTCCGGGCAAATAGATAGAGAGATGATCCATTGAGAAGCTCCTTTGGTTGCGGGGACGATCGACGACAGTGATCCGATAAGAAATAAACGCCTGATGTGAGAATGGCCGAGTCAGACTTCAGCGGAATTCAACACTGGGTGCGCAGAATGCGCATCCAGTGTCAGGGCCGAAACAGTCAGCCAGCAAGCCACGATGCGGGCACCAGGTTCAGGCGGCCGCAAGCCCTTGCCGTGCGAGGCAAGCCCCTCCCGTCACCTGCCGCCAGCTTTCCTGCCCCATCCAGCCACGCAGCGCCATCACACCCCTGGGCGTGATCTCCAGCGCGCGCATGCCCTGGCGGCGCATCAGCCAGCCGCTGTCCAGGCAATGCACGCAGATCAGCGTGCCGAGCTGCCCGGCGACATGAAAACGCCGTTCACTCCAGTCAAGGCAGGGCCGGCAATAAGGCCGCCTGGTATTAGTGCCGACCGGAGAAGCTGAGAGCTCAATGCCCAGGCGCGCCAGCACGGCGCCGGCCTTGTCGGTCGCATGGCCGGCCTCGCCGTCAAACACAACCGCACCGTCTTCCACCAGGTGCTGGGCAATGGCCACGCCCAGCCGGCCGGCGATGTGGTCGTAGCAGCTGCGCGCCATGCGCATGGCGGCATCCTTGGGGCCGGGCACCACGGCGCGGCGCACGGCTGGCGTGTTCTGCGCCGCGAGTTGCGTGATGCCTTCGAGCACGCGGGCCACCTCGGGCGAAGCCAGCCGGTGGTAGCGGTGCCGGCCGTGCTGCTCCACGCACAGCAGGCCGCCTTCGACCAGCAGCGCGAGGTGGCGGCTGGCGGTTTGCGGCGAGACATTGCCGGCGCCGGCCAGTTCATGGGCGGTGAGCGAACGGCCGTCCAGAAGCTCCATCAGCATGGCAGTGCGGGCCGGTTCGCCGACCAGGGAGGCGATATGGGCGATCTGGTTGGTGTTCATGCTGCAACCTTAGCAGCATCAGGGAGCCCATGCTTCGCTCCAGGGCGAAGCATTGCAACCCCTCTTCACCGCACCATGGAAGCCATGCCCTACCAGGAGAAACCCATGGAATTGCCCCTCACCCCCACCTTGCAGCCGCCAGCGCCGCGCCCCTTTTTTGGCGCCACCGTGGTGCGCGCCGCCTTTGTTATTGCCATCTTCGGCTGGGGCCTGGGTTTTTACAGCCCGGCGATTTTTTTGCATGCGGTGTTGGCGCGCACCGGCTGGGCCTTGCCGCTGGTATCCAGCGCGGTGACTTTTCACTTTTTGTTCGGCGCGGGCGTGGTGGCCTGCCTGCCGCGCATACACAAGCGCCTCGGTGTGGCCGCCACCACGGCCGCGGGCGCCGCCGCGCTGGCGCTGGGCCTGATGGGCTGGGCGCTGGCCGCGCAGCCCTGGCAATTGTTTGCGGCCGCACTGCTGACCGGCGGCGGCTGGGTCACCATGGGTGCGGCGGGCATCAACGCCATCATCTCGCCGTGGTTTGCGCGTGGTCGGCCCATGGCGCTGGCGAAAGCGTATAACGGCGCCAGCCTGGGCGGCATGATTTTTTCGCCGCTGTGGGGTGCGCTGATCGCAGCGATGGGTTTTACCGCCGCCAGCGTGCTGGTGGGCGCCACCATGCTGGCCGTGGTGCTGGGCCTCAGTTTTTTTGTGGTGGCGAAGACGCCCGAGCGCCTGGGCCAGCGGGCCGACGGCGATGCGCCGGGTGCGCCCTCGCGCAGCCTCACCTCTGCGCATGCCAAACCACTGCCGGGCCGGCTGCTGTGGCGCGACCGCGGCTTTCGCACGCTGGCCGCCGCCATGGCGCTCAGCTTGTTCGCGCAAGCCGGCCTGATCACGCATCTGTATTCGCTGCTGGTCTTCGCGCTGGGGACCCGGGGTGCGGGCCTGGCGATGGCGCTGGCCACCGCCTGCGCCATAGGCGGGCGCACCGTAGTCGGCAAATGCATGCCGCCGGATGCCGACCGCCGGCGGGTGGCCAGCGTGAGCTACGCGGTGCAGATCGTCGGCTCGCTGTTGCTGGCTTGCGCGGCGGAGCAGCAGACGGTGCTGATCCTGGCAGGCGTGGTGCTGTTCGGCGTCGGCATAGGCAATGCGACCTCGCTGCCGCCGCTGGTGGCGCAGGTGGAATTCGTCAAGGAAGACGTTCCGCGCGTGGTGGCGCTGATCGTCGCCATGTCGCAAGGCCTGTGGGCGCTGGCGCCGGCGACGTTTGCCTTGCTGCTGGTGACGGCCAACGGGAGCCCGGTCCACCTGGGCGCGGGCACCGGCCTTTATTTCGGCGCGACGGTGCTGCTGCAGCTGGCGGCGATTGCCTGCATGCTGGGCGGGCGCAAATCCGCGGGCTGAAGCGTTTCAGGAAAGGCGCGGCGAGGAAGCTCGCGTAAGGCCGGGCTCGCAGGCCGCGGCGCGCGCCAGCAGCAGTTCGCGTTCACGCAGGTTGCGCGTGAGCGAGGCGGCGCGTTCAAACTCGGCATGGGCTTCGTCAAAGCGGCCCAGCTTGAACAAAAAGTCGCCGCGCACGCTGGGCAGCAGGTGGTAGTTTTTCATCAGGGGCTCGGCCAGCAGTGCATCGGCCACCTCCAGCCCGGTGGCCGGTCCGAAAGCCATGGCCAGCGCCACGGCGCGATTGAGCTCCACCACCGGCGAGGGCGCGAGCTGCGCCAGCGCATCGTAGAGCGCGGCGATGCGTTGCCAGTCGGTGTCGGCGCCGGTGGGCGCGCGCGCATGGCAGGCGGCGATCGCGGCTTGCAACGCATACGGCCCCAACGCGCCGCCCAGGGCCTCGGCGCGCGCCAGCGCGGCCAGGCCGCGGCGTATCAGGATGTGGTCCCAGCGCGCGCGGTTCTGGTCCAGCAAAAGAACCGGTTCGCCCGAAGGCCCGGTGCGCGCCTTGGAACGCGAGGCCTGGATTTCCATGAGGGCGACCAGGCCGTGGACTTCAGGCTCCTGCGTGGCAAGCTCGGCCAGCACACGGCCCAACCGCAAGGCCTCGTCGCAGAGCGCGGGCCGCATCCAGTCGCCGCCCGAGGTGGCCGAATAGCCTTCGTTGAAGATCAGGTAGATGACCTCCAGCACCGAGGCCAGCCGCGCGTTGCGCTCTTCGGGGCCGGGCACTTCGAAGGGCACACGCGCCTCGGCCAGGGTGCGCTTGGCGCGCACGATGCGCTGGGCCACCGTGGGTTCGGGCACCAGGAAGGCGCGCGCGATCTCGTCGGTGGTGAGGCCGCCCAGCAGCCGCAGCGTGAGCGCGATGCGCGCCTCCGTCGACAGCACCGGGTGGCAGGCGGTGAAGATCAGGCGCAGCAGGTCGTCGCCGTAGTCGTCGGCACCGTCGTCGCCGGAGCCGGGCTCGTTTACATCGGCAAAAGCCATGTCCTGCTCCATCTCGAGTTCGCGGCCCAGCTCTTCGTGCTTGAGCGCGAGCAGCTTGCGCCGCCGCAGGTAGTCGATGGCGCGGTGCTTGGCGACGGCCATGAGCCAGGCGCCCGGGTTATCCGGCACGCCCGTCTGGGGCCAGCGCTCAAGCGCCGTGACCAGGGCGTCCTGCGCGATCTCTTCGGCCAGGCCCACCTCCTGCACCATGCGCGCGACCTTGGCGATGACCTTGGCCGACTCGATGCGCCAGACGGCGTCGATGGCGCGGTGGGTTTCATGGGACGCCATGGGGCCTCAGCCGCCCTTGCCCTTGCCTGCTGCGTTCTTTCCGCTCGGGGCCTGCTGCATTTCGGTGAAACCCTCCGCCGCCTGCTGCACGTCGGCCGGGAAGTCCGACATCTCCATCACCTGGCGCACTTCGATGGTTTCGTTCTCGGCGGCGGGGCAGCGCGAGGCCCAGCGTATGGCTTCCTCACGAGAGGCCACATTGATCATCCAGAAGCCGCCCAGCACCTCGCGCGCTTCGGCAAAGGGGCCGTCGGTCACTTTCGCCTTGCCGCCGGGAAAACTCACGCGCGCGCCCATGGCGGGCGGGTGCAGGCCTTCGAGCGAGAGCAGCACGCCGGCTTTTTGCAGCTCTTCGTTGTACTTCATCATGGCGGCCACGGCGTCGGCGCTGGGCAGGGTGCCGGCTTCGGCGCTCTCGTAGCCTTTGGGGATCATCAGCATCATGAATCGCATTTGAATACTCCTTGGATAGTGGGTGAGCCGGACCTGGCGCATTCGCCGTGAGTTGCCTGGCTCTACCTGTATGACGAATGGTTTGGGAGAAATCGACAGGAAATCTGCGAGATTCCTCAAAAAAACTGTTTCGGCTTGGCTTATTTTTCAGCGGCAGCCTTGAGGTCCGCCAGGCCGGCTTCAAAGTCCTTGCCCACCATCTTGTCCATGCTGAAAAACACTTGCATGACCTTGGACAGCAGCGGCGCGGGACCGGCCATTTCCCAGCTCACAAGGCTGCCGCCGGCCTGCGGCTGAATGCTGAAAACCACTTTGTTATGGGCTTCAAAGGGCTTGCTGAAATTGAGGTCTATCTTGAGCAGGGAAGACGGCACCGATTCAGTGATCAGCATGTCGCCCACGCCGACCTCCTTGCTGTCCCAGGCGTAGGCCGAGCCCTTGCCGGCCGCCGGGCCGCTGAAGCTGCGCTTCATGGCCGGGTCTTTTTTCTCCCAGGGCGACCAGGCGCCCCAGTTTTTGTAGTCGGTGATCAGGGGGACGATTTTTTCGGGAGGCGCCTGGATGCTGGCCTGGCGCTGGACGCGGAAGGTGTCGGGCTTGCTGGAGGCCAGCACCAGCACGGTCACGATGAAAAGCACAATGGCGACGGCGGCAATGAGGGCGACGGTCTTGAACATATCAATCTCCTGAGTTGGTGTTCGCTTACTTTTTGAGGACGGGGCGAGCGCCGGATTCATCGGGCCTGCACGCTGTACGGCCCTTCAGAAAGCGTCTGCTCTACCGCTACGACGAACGGAAAACGCGAAATCGACATGCCTGGCGAAAAAATTTCAAGAATTTTTTGGCCGCGGCCCTGAGGCTCAGGCCATGCCGAAGTCGGCGGCTTCATAGAGCAGCCGGATTTCGACCTCAACCTCTTCGGTGTCGCTAAACGGAAACGGGTAGCCCAGGGCCCAATCCACCGCAGCCTGCAGCGAACGCGCCTGGATGATCCAGAAGCCGGCCAGCAATTCCTTGGCTTCGGCAAAAGGCCCGTCCATGATGCTGGGTTTGCCCCGGGTGAACTTCATGCGGGAGGCGCTCGCGCTGGGTTTGAGGCCTTCGCCCATCAGCAGCACGCCGGCCTTGACGGCATCGTCGTTGTGCTGGGCCATGCGCCCCAGCCACTGGCTGTCGGGCACGGCGCCGGTCTCAGCCCTGTCATTGGCCTTGAGCAAAATCATGAAGCGGCGAAAGCCTTCGGGCAAGGCCGGTGCGCCTTCCCCGGGCACCCCGCGCAACCCGCCGGGGCAGCCGCCTTCGCGGATTTCCAGCGAAGTGTTGCCGTCGGCGTCCTCCTGCGGCCAGCGTTTGAGCCATTCGATGACTTCCTCGCGCGAGGCCGCTTCGACCATGGTGAAGCCGGCGATCAGTTCCTTGGCTTCGGTGAAGGGGCCGTCGGTCACCGTGGGCTTGCCGCCGGAAAAGCGGATGCGCGCGCCTTTTGAGCTGGGCTGCAGGCCCTCACCGCCCAGCAGCATGCCGGCCTTGGCCAGTTCTTCGTTGTAGGCGCCCATGGCGGCCAGCAATGCGGGGCTGGGCATTTCGCCGGCTTCGGTCGCGGCATCGGCTTTGCGCAGGATCATGAATTGCATGCGTGGTATCTCCCCGGAGTAGCGGCTGACGCCGCGATCCCCGGTTTTTACCTCAAACGCGGGGTCGCCGCGTTTCAGCGCTGCGCCTCGACCTGCCTGCGCAGGCGCTCCTCGGCCTCGCGCAGCTCAGGCGTGAACTCGGCGCCGAAGTCTTCGGCCGAGAACACCTGGCGGATCTCGATTTCAGCGTCGCTCTCAGGCGGAAAGGGCGCGCGCTTGACCCATTCAATCGCTTCTTCTTTCGACGAGACCTGCAGTATCCAGAAACCGGCCACCAGCTCCTTGGTTTCGGGGAAAGGCCCGTCGACCACCGTGCGCTTGCCGCCGGAAAATTTGACGCGCGAGCCCTTGGAGCTGGGGTGCAGGCCCTCACCCGCAAGCATGACACCGGCCTTGACCAGCGATTCGTTGAACTTGCCCATATCGGCCAGCAGTTGTTCGCTGGGCATTTCGCCGGCTTCGCTGTGTTTGTCGGCTTTGACGAGGACCATGAATTTCATTTCGGACTCCTTGAGCTTGGGTTGGGAGCGGAGAGCCCGGACAACCCGGGCAGAAACATCCTGCTCTTACCGGTATGACGAACGGCCGGCGGGCAAATCGACAACATGGCGCCGTCTTTTTTCGGCTTTTTTGTAACAGCGCCGGAAAACAGGCCCCGGCCTTGTTCTTTTTAATTAGAGCCGTTCACAAAACCCAGCGAAGCGGTCCTGGCTAGGCGCGTCGCCGCAGACAGTGCTTAGGGCCTGTGAGCCCTGGCACGGCAAGGCGGCGCAACAACGCCAGGAGGGTTTTTTGAACGGCTCTCAGGTCAGCAAGGCCACGGCCGCCGAAAAGCTGAAGAAGGCCAGCACGGTGGACAGCAGGATGATGCGCGCGATGCGGCCGTTGTCGGCGCCGAAGCGCTCGGCTAGCAGCGCGACATTGCTGGCACTGGGCAGGGCCGCGACCAGCACGATCACGGTAAGGGCAAAGCGCTGCAGCGGCACGCCCAGGGCGATGGCGCCCAGCCCCACCAGGCCCACCAGCACCGGATGGACCACCAGCTTGATCAGCGCCACCGGCACATAGTCCTTGAGCGGCGTGGCCGCGACGCTGTTCATCTGCGAGCGGGCCAGCACAGCGCCTATGGTGAACAGCGCGACCGGCGAGGCGGCATCGGCCAGCAGCCCCACGGTCTGCATCACCGGCCCGGGCAGCGCCAGGCCCAGGCCGGAGGACAGCGCCCCCAGCACGATGGCCCAGGGCATGGGATTGAGGGCCACGCCCTTGAGCGCGTTCTGCGCGGCAACCTCGGCGCCGTGGATGTCGGCCGAGTCCAGCCGCGACAGCGCGATGCACAGCGAGCTCGTGACCAGCAGGTCAACCAGGATGGTGACGATGGCCGGGCCGGCGGCCTGCGCGCCCAGCAGTGCCACCAGCAGCGGCACGCCCATAAAGCCGGTGTTGGGAAAGGCCGCGACCAGCGCGCCGAAGGAGGCGTCGTTCCAGGCGATGCGGCCCTTGCGCGTGAGCATCACGGTCAAGCCCACCATTAGCAGCGCACACACCAGGTAAACGGCTACCAGGCTGGCATCGAGCAACTGCGCAATCGGCGTGCCGGCGCCGAAGCGGTAAAGCATGCAGGGCAGCGCGAAATACAGCACAAAGGTGTTGAGGCCGGGAATGGCCAGCTGCGGAAGCAGGCCGCGGCGCGCGGCAAGATAGCCGCACAGCACCAGGGCGAAAAAGGGGAAGGTGACAAAAAGTATGCTGAGCACGGCGCTGATTGTCGCCCAGGGCTGCGCCGGATGCGGACAGCGCGACCCGCCCGGCGGCCGAATCGCTCGCGCAGCCTGGAGAAAAAAGGGCAAAAAATAGCGGCTTGTGCAGGTGGCACCTGCACAAGCCGCTATGGATATTGAATTGAGCAAGACGGCTGGACGGCGGGCAACCGCCAGCCAGTCAGCCGCAGGTCGCTTTAGAAACTATGCGCAATGCCCGCATAGATGGTTCTTTGCGACTGATTGACCGCCGGATTACCCGAGACCCCATCCACCCCGAAGTTGGCGCCGCTGGAGTTGCTGACGTTGCCGAATGCCGCGTACAGCAGCGTGCGCTTGGACATGCTGTAGTCCACGCCCACCATGCCCAGGGTGGCCTTGCCGGCCACGCGGTCGGATGTGACACGGAAGACCGAACCGATCAGTGTCATCGCCGGCGTCACGTCGTAGCGAACGCCGACCCAGGCGTGCTTGAGCTTGGTCGCGGCGGTGAGGGCCGCGTCGGGTGCGGTGATGTGGTCGTAGGCCGCATACAGCTTGGCCGGGCCGAACTTGTAAGTGCCGCCTATGATGGTTTCCTTGGAGGTGTTGAAAACATCCGTGAAGGTGCCGGCAGCATTACGGCGCTGGGAATAGATGGCGCGCAGCATCAGGTCCTGGTTTGCATAGGTCAGAGAAAAGCCTTCGCCGCGGTTGGCCTTGCTGTTGCCCGCCTGTTCGCCGAGCGAGATCTGCCCCGTGGCGCTAAAGCCGCCCATATCCGGCGTCGAATACTCGATCACATTGTTGGCACCGGGCCAGCTGCGGCCCCTGACCAGGGTGGCGCTGCCCACCCACTGCTGGCCGGTCGGGTCCAGGTCCCACACGTCGTTGCTGATGAACAGGTTCTTGCCAATGCGGAAGCTGCCCCAGCTGGCGTTGGACAGGCCAACATAGGCGCGGCGGTTGAACAGGTTGGTTCCGGCTCCCCCGTTTTTAAGCTCAAACCCGCTTTCGAGGACGAAGTTGGCCGCCAGGCCGCCGCCCATGTCTTCTTTGCCCTTCATGCCCCACATGCTGGTGCCCCACTGGTTGCTGGCCACCATGGTTTTGGAGAAGCTGGCATTGGCCACCGGGTCAAACACATGGTCGATATAGGCCAGGCCTGACACGACACGCCCGTACAGGGTGACGGAGGATTGGGCCGAGGCCATCTGCGGGGCCATCACGGCCGCGCAGGCAACGCCCAGGTAAACACTACGAAGAACAGCTTTCATGGTTTGTCTCTTTTCTATGGTTGGATTGAGTCGGTTGATGAAGTCCGGATATGCCCATTCGCCGGCATGGCTGCCCGGAGCGAACCCGGTTCGGGCGGGAACGCATTGGCGGCAGGCTTGCGCCTGTTCCGCCGAAAACATCAGTCGTAAAGCACCGCCGCGATCTTGGGATCGTTGATGGTGGTCTTGTCGTAGTAATAAAAGCCGGTGTCTATGACCTTGGGCAGCTTCTCGCCCTTGAGGGACTTGACCGCGGCCTCCACGGTCTTGTAGCCAATGCCCACCGGGTTCTGCGTGATGGCGCCGGCCATGGAGCCATCCAGGATGGCGGCTTTTTGCTGCTTGCCGGAGTCGTAGCCGATGATCACCACCTTGCGCTTCATCTCCCTGGCGCCGTTCAGCGCGCCTATGGCCGAGCCTTCGTTGGCGCCGAAGATGCCCTTCAGGTTGGGGTTGGCCTGCAGGATGGACTTGGTGATTTCGGTCGACTTGAGCTGGTCGCCGCCGCCGTACTGCACGCTGACGATCTTGATGTTGGGGTAGGTCGACTTGATGCGGTTGACGAATCCGTCGGTGCGGTCGATGCCGGTGCGGCTGGTCTGGTCGTGCACCACCAATGCGACGTCGCCGCTCTTGCCGATCAGCTCGGCCATCTTGTCGGCGGCCAGTGCGGCGGCGGCCACGTTGTTGGTGGTGGTCGTCGTCACCGGAATATCGCTGTCCACGCCGGAGTCAAAGGCGATGACCGGGATCTTGGCGGCCTGGGCTTTTTTCAGCAGCGGGATGGACGCCTTGCTGTCCAGCGCGGCGAAGCCGATGGCCGAGGGCTTTTTGGCCAGCGCCGCGGCGAACATGTCGATCTGCTTGTCGACCATGCTCTCGCTCTCGGGGCCTTCGAAGGTCACCTTGACCTTGTAGTCCTTGCCGGCCTGTTCGGCGCCCGCCTTGACGGCCTGCCAGAACTGGTGCTGAAAGCCCTTGGACACCATCGGGATGTAAATCTCGTCGGCGGCGAGCGCCGTCGTGCTGAGTGTGGCGGCCAGGCCGAGGCCCAGCGCGAGGCTCAAAAGTGTTCGTTTCAAAATCATGTTGTCTCCGGATCGTTATGGGTTGTTGGAATGAAAATCAAGCATCAAACGTTGGCGCAGCTGGGAATCAGGTCAGGTCAGGTCAGGTCAGGTCAGGGTCGGGATGAGGCATCTCCTTGCAAGGACTGCAAGCCGGCGCACTCGATGGAAGCTCGCTTGCCTGCATTTATTTGCGCTTTCTCAGGATGTCGGCGTACACCGCCGCGATGATGATCAGGCCGGTCACCACGGTCTGCCACTCCTGGGCCACGGACATGATGCGCAGCCCGTTGGTCAGCACGCTCATGATGAAAGCGCCGATGATGGTTCCGAGAATCGTGCCGGCCCCGCCGCTGAGCGAGGTGCCGCCGATGACGACGGCGGCGATCGCGTCCAGTTCATAGCCTTGGCCCAGGGAAGGCTGCGCGGAGTTCAGGCGCGAGGCGATGAGCAGCCCGGCAATGCCGCAGATCGCGCCGCTGAGCGTGTAGACAACAATCTTCCAGCGGTCCACATTCACGCCCGACAGGCGCACCGCTTCTTCGTTGCTGCCCAGCGCAAAGGTGTAGGTGCCCAGCACCGTCTTGTTCAAAATCAGGCTGGACACCACCGCCAGCACGAACAGGATGAGCACCGCGTTGGGGATGGGCAGCTCGGGCAGGAAGTAGCCGATCAGCGACTCCTGCGCGATGAGCGGGAACTCCGGCGTGTCGTTGAAGTAGATCGGCTTGGAATGCGTGATGACCAGCGACAGGCCTTTGAGCATGAGCATCATGCCCAGCGTGGCGATGAAGGGCGGGATCTTCAGCTTGGCGATCAGCACGCCCGAGATGAAGCCCGAGAGCGCGCCCACGAGAATGGCCGCGAGCACGCCCAGGTAGAACGGCAGGCCCCAGTAGGTCAGCACCACGCCGGCCATGACAGCGCAGAAGGTCATCAAGGTGCCCACGGAAAGGTCTATGCCCGAGGTGATGATGACAAAAGTGCACGCGATGGCAAGCACACCGTTGACCGCCGTCGCCTGCAGGATGCCGACCATGTTGTCGGTCTGCATGAAACTGGGCGAGGCCATACTGAAGAAAATCAGCAACCCCAGCAGGCTGGCAAACGCCAGCAGCTTTTGACGGGTGTTGCTGCTGAAAGCCGCAGTCTTGAAACCCTGCAGCGACTTGGAGACGGTCATGAGCGCTAGGTCCATTGTCTTGGCGTGCTTTGTCAAACGATGGCGGCAGCGGCGAGGCCGCCGACAACGCCGGGTGAATGCGAGGCTTCGCGCCGGGTGGCGAGCTGCATGATCTTTTCCTGCGTCGCATCCCGTGCCGACAGCTCGCCGGTGATGCGGCCTTCGCACATCACCACGATGCGGTGGCTCAGGCGCAGCACTTCGGGCAGCTCGGAAGAGATCATCACGACGGCGCGGCCCTGGGCTGCCAGTGCGTTGAGCAGCTTGTAGATTTCGCTCTTGGCGCCCACGTCAATGCCGCGTGTGGGTTCATCAAAGAAGAGGATTTCGCAGTCGCGCACCAGCCATTTGGCGATCACGATTTTTTGCTGGTTGCCGCCGGACAGCAGCGCCACTTTTTGCTGCGCACCCGGCGTCCTGATGCCCAGTTGCCTGATCAGCCCGGCGGCGGCTTCCTGGATGGCGGCGGGCTTGAGGAAGAACCCCAGGCTCAAAAACCGCCGCAGGTTCGCCAGCACGATGTTGGTCTGCACGTCCATGCCGGTGGCCAGGCCGAAGTGCTTGCGGTCTTCCGACAGGTAGCCGATGCCGTGCCGCACCGCATCGGCCGGGCTGCGCACCGTAACCTTGCGGCCCCTGACCCAGATCTCTCCCGAATCCTTTTTGTCGGCGCCGAACACCGCCCGCGCGACTTCGGTCCGGCCGGCGCCCATCAGGCCGGCAAAGCCCAGTATCTCGCCCTTGCGCACGGTGAAGCTGACGTCCTTGATCGCGCGGCCGCGATGGAGTCCGCGCACCTCCAGCAGGGTCTCCTGCGGCTGGTCGGCCGGCGTCGGGGGCTCGCCCTCCAGCAGCGCGCGGCCGACCATCATGCCGATGATGGTGTCCACGCTGGTGGTGGCGGTCGGCACGGTGCCGATGTACTGGCCGTCGCGCATCACGGTCACACGGTCCGAGATGCGCTTGAGCTCATCCATCTTGTGTGAGATGTACACCATGCCCACGCCCTGGCGTTTGAGCTCGCCGATGATGCGGAACAAGTCCTCGACCTCGGCATTGTTCAGCGCGGCGGTGGGCTCGTCCAGGATCAGCACGCGCGAGTCGAAGGACAGCGCCTTCGCGATCTCGACCATTTGCTGACGCGCCACCGTCAGGTCGCAAACCAGCGTATGAGGGTCCAGGTTCAGGTTCAGTCGGTCAAAGATCGCCTGTGTGTCGCGGGCCATCTTTTCGGTGTCGATGAACAGGCCCAGCCGTCCACGGGGCTCGCGTCCGATGAAGATGTTCTGCGCCACGCTCAGGTGGCTCATGAGGTTGAGCTCCTGGTGGATGATGCCTATGCCCAGCGCCTGCGCGGCGCGCGGGCTGTCGATCTCGACCGCCTGCCCCTCAATGCAGATGTCGCCCGAATCCTTCTGGTAGACCCCGGCGAGTATCTTCATCAGCGTCGATTTGCCGGCGCCGTTTTCGCCCATCAGGGCATGCACCTCGCCGGCCGCAACCTCAAGCTGGGCGTTGTGCAGCGCCCGCACTCCCGGGAAGGATTTGCAGAGCCTGGCGATGGACACAAGAGGGGTCATGGATGGCCCGTCAGCCGGCGCGCGACGAAGTCGTTTTTGGTCCGTACCCCGGCCTGTGGCCGCCCGGCGCACCTCCGCAATCCCCCTGGCGGGGCGCGGTTTTGATCCATACCGTTTTTTTACGCAATTTGCCAGAATACATAACAAAAACCCTTTTCAAACCGGCTCGCGTCCTCGAAAAAGGTGCGAACCGTCCCAACAACTCAGAAACCTGTTGTTACAAATAGTTCATTGATGAACAAACTATTCACTTATGGATTGAATGATAGAAATCGCCTCCCCTTTTGAAGCCCCGTACTTTCCCTAGTCCACGATTCGATTTATTGATGAACAGTTGATCCAAAAGTAAACAAGCAAAGCCAAGAAACAGCGAAAATCGCTACCTGAGCTGCCAGACATATCAATAGCGCTGTTTTACATATCAAAATTGCAATAGCTCCAGCTTCATTTACCCTGCTGCTATGAAAACAAAAACTGCTTCCCCTCCGCCTGCCGACCAGAGCCCGAATGAAGGCGATGCCATCGCGTCCGCGCCTCTGGCGGATGACCGCTATCGGGCGCCGGCGCTGGACAAGGGCCTGGACATCCTTGAGTTGCTGGCCCGCCAGCCACAGGGGCTGACGCGCGCGGAGATCGTCAAGGAAATGGATCGCAACGCGAGTGAGATCTACCGCATGCTGGAGCGATTGGTGGCGCGGCAATATGTGATGCGTTCACTCTCGGGCGACCGCTATTCGCTGAGCCTGAAGCTCTTCGCGCTGGCGCACATCCACCCGCCGCTGAACCGGCTGGTGACCCAGGCCATCCCCGTCATGGAAGCGTTTGCGCGCAAAGCGGAGCAGGCCTGCCACATGGGCATCTACGACCAGGGCAATGTGCTGGTCACCGCGCAGGTCAACGGCCCGGGCACCTGGAGCATGACGGTCCGCGTGGGCGTGCACGTCGGGCTCGTCGATACCGCTTCGGGCCAGGTGTTGCTGGCGTTCTCGGATGCCAGCCGGGCCCAGCAGATGCTGAACCAGCACATCGCGCTCGAAGGCGAGGTGCCGATCGAGTCCGAGGCCTTGAACACCACGCTGCGCACCATCCGCGAGCAAGGCTATTTCGAGCGGGACAGCCTGCAGTCTTTCGGCGTGGCCGATATTTCCTGCCCCATCTTCGGGCCCGACAACAGCGCGCTGGCCGCGCTGACCTGTCCCTATGTGCGGCGCATAGACCGCCACGTCGGCCCCGACCAGAAAACCGTGCGCCTGCTGCTGCAGCAAGCGGCCCAGGCCCTGTCGCTGGCGCAAGGCGGCTTTGCGCCGGCGATCCGGCATCCCTGAACCGGTCCACGGCCTCAACGTGGCCGCGCTGGACCTTGAGGACGGTTCCCAGGCCGTGGCGCATCTTGCGCTACTGATTCAATAGCAAATTACCCGCATCCGCGCTGCGGAGCAAGCCGTGTTGCAGGCGCGCAAAAGGCAGCCGCTATGATCTGCCGTTCACCCGGCCTTCCCCGCAGGACCGCCTCGCCCATTTAGGCATTTCTCCCCCTTTGGAATCGATTCATTTTTCATGAGCCACGGCCTGAACCCCGCCCAACTTGAAGCCGTGAACTACCTGCATGGGCCCTGCCTGGTTCTGGCCGGCGCCGGCTCGGGCAAGACGCGGGTGATCACGCACAAGATAGGCCAGTTGATCCAGTCGGGGCTCAAGCCCGAGCAGGTCGCGGCGATCACCTTCACCAACAAGGCCGCCGCCGAGATGCGCGAGCGGGCCAAGGCGCTGATCGGCAAAAGCGCCAAGGGCGTGCTGATCTGCACCTTCCACGCGCTGGGCGTGCGCATGCTGCGCCAGGACGGCGCGGCGCTGGGCCTGAAGCCCCAGTTCTCCATCCTCGACAGCGACGACGTGACCAGCATCCTGAAAGACGCCGGCGGCAGCACCGACGCGGCCACCGCGCGGCAATGGCAGTGGGCCATCAGCCTTTGGAAGAACATGGGCCTGAACGCGGCCGAGGCCATGGCCCAGGCCAATGGCGACGAGGAGCGCGCCATCGCGCGCGTGATGGCGCACTATGAGGAGCGCCTGACCGCCTACCAAAGCGTGGACTTCGACGACCTGGTGGGCCTGCCGCTCAAGCTGCTGCGCGAGCACGACAGCGTGCGCAGCAAATGGCAGCAGTCGCTGGGCCATGTGTTGGTCGATGAATACCAGGACACCAACGCCACGCAGTACGAAATGCTCAAGCTGCTGGTGGGCGCGCGCGGCCGCTTCACGGCCGTGGGCGATGACGACCAGTCGATTTACGGCTGGCGCGGCGCCACGCTGGACAACCTGCGCAAGCTGCCGCAGGACTATCCCAACCTCAAGGTGGTCAAGCTCGAGCAGAACTACCGCTCGACCAGCGCCATCCTGCGCGCGGCCAACAATGTGATCGGCCCCAATCCCAAGTTGTTTCCCAAGACGCTGTTCAGCGAACTCGGTGAGGGCGAGCCGGTGCGTGTGGTCGATTGCGACAGCGAGGAGCACGAGGCCGAGCGCGTGGTGGCGCGCATCCAGAGTCTGCGCGCCGAAGGCAGCCTGCAGGCCGAAGGCGGGCAGTTCAAGGAGTGGAAAGACTTCTGTGTGCTTTACCGCGCCAACCACCTGGCCAAACCTTTCGAGAAAGCTTTTCGCCGCGCCAACATCCCTTACAAGGTCTCGGGCGGCCAGAGCTTTTTCGACCGGGCGGAAATCAAGGACCTGTGCTGCTGGATGCGGCTGCTGGTCAACAACAACGATGACCCAGCATTCATGCGCGCGGTGACCACGCCCAAGCGCGGCATAGGCCACACGACGCTGGGCGCCTTGGGCACTTTCGCCAGCCAGACCAAGCAAAGCCTGTTCGAGGCGCTGTTCAGCAACTCGCTGGGCTCGGTGCTGCCGGCCAAGGCCGTAGGCTCGCTGCATGAGTTCGGCCGCTACCTCAACGACCTCGAGTACCGCGCTAAACGCACCGTGGGCGCGGAGGACGCACGCGCCTTCCTGAACGACTGGCTCAAGGAAATCGATTACGAGAAGCACCTCTACGACGGCGAAGACAGCGAAAAACTCGCGGCCGCGCGCTGGACCAATGTGATGGACTTCTGCGACTGGGTGGCCCAGCGCTGCGGTGGGCAGATTGACGATGCCTCGGGCGCAGTGGTCGCCGCCGAGACCAAGACCATGCTGGAGGTGGTGCAGACGATTGCGTTGCTCTCAACCATCAGCGAACGCGAAGGCGACCAGAACGTGGTGACGCTGTCCACCCTGCATGCCGCCAAGGGGCTGGAATGGCCGCACGTGGTGCTGGCCGGCGTGAACGAAGGCCTGCTGCCCTTCAAGCTCGAGGACGACGATGGCAGCAACACCGACAACATCGCGCTGCGCCTGCAGGAAGAGCGCCGCCTGATGTACGTGGGCATCACCCGTGCGCAGCGCACCCTGGCCGTGAACTGGCTGCGCAAGCGCAAAAAGGGCCGCGACATGATCCCCGGCGCACCCAGCCGTTTCATCGCCGAGATGGCGCTGGACAAAGCCACCGTCAAAGAAGATCCGCGCGAAAAGCTCAAGGCCCTGCGCGCGGAGTTCGCGAAGAAGTCCGCCGAGGGGATTGCCGCGGCGGCGGCTTCAGAGGCGCGCTAGCGGCGGGGTTATAGCCCCAGCCATTTGCCCAGTTCGAGCAGCTTGGCCTGGTCATACGGGGCAAAGCCCTGCACTGTCAGCGCCTCCAGCCGCTTTTTGCCGTCGGCGGATTGATCCAGTCCCACAAAGTAGGCGGTGAGCTGGGCGCGCTCCGCATCGGTCAGCTTGCCGCTGGCGATCAGGTGCTTGATGGGCACGGGCTTGCTGGTGGCCAGCACTTTGCCGCCTTTGGCTTGCCAGTCTTTGACCACGGCGCGCGATGCGGTGACGCCCGAGGCCACCATGCCGTTTTCCACCATGAAGGGCACCGCGTCCTGCAGTTTCACGTAAACGGTTTCCAGCGGCTGGGGGCCCAGCGCATCACGCAGGGTGGCGCGCATGATCACCGAAGTGATGGAGTCTTCGCTCGGTGCGCCGACCTTACGCCCCTTCAGATCGCCGATGGTCTTGAGCGGGGAATCGCTGCGCACCATGAAGGACGCGCTGTATTCCGTAAAGCCCTTGGTCACCGCAATGAGTTGGTAGCCGTTTTTGGACAGCGCACGGATGGAATGGTGCGCGGGATGCACATAGGCAATGTCGTAGCGCTGCTCGGCCAGGCCGGCCGCGAGTTCTTTGTAGTCTGTTACGGGCTGTATCTTGACCGGCCGTTTGAGCAGCTTGCCCAGGTCATCGGAAAGTTCGCGAAAACGCTCGACGGTCGCGCCCGGGTTGACCCCGTAAGTCACGCCTTCGTTCACGGCGAACACCAGTGGGGCGCCCTGGGCCCAGGCTTGGCCGGCCAGCAAAACCAGCACTAACATACTCACATATTGACGAATTTTCATGGTGGACACCTCTTGGATAATGGGAAAGCAATACCAGTGTCGCAGTTACAAAGTGTTTCAACTCACGGGTTAACCTGCGTTGCGCGTCATAGAAGATGTATTCGTGAGATAGTGCGCAAGCCTCAGGGCTTGTGCGTTGCGTAAACCCCGCACCGAGCTGCCCTGGGTTTTCCTTCCACCGCTGCGCCGCAGTCCTGGCCGCCCGGACTGAGCCTGTGCAGTGTTTCTGCAGCCTCGTTCTGAACGGCCCCGAGCCGGCGTTCACCTGCCCATGACTTTGACCATCTTCCGATTTGCTCTTTTTTTGATAGCAACCTGCGCAATATCCACTGGGGCTACCGCCCAGATAAAACCTGATTCCGGATGCCCCGCGGCGGCGGACATGAAGGCTGCGCAGCTTTATGGCCTCTGGGCCGTGCGCTTTACCAACCCGCCCGCCGGCCTGCCGGACCGCGCCACCATGCTGCTGGAGCGGCACGCAGAATTCGCCGAAAGCCTGGCCGGCATCGTGAGCCGCGACCTGGGCGCGGCCGCCGGCACCAAGGCCATTGCCGGCCATGCCGCCAAGGCCGCACTGGCCGGCGACCTTGAGGCCGGCATGCTGCTGCTCGACGAGTCCTCCGACAACATCAGCATCACCGGCACCTGGAACGGCGAGATGGTCGAGGGCTCCTGCGGCAAGGCCTTCAAAGGCAGCTGGAAAGACACCAGCAGCAGCGCGCCCGACAACGCGCCCGACGTGCCCTTCACGTTGACCCGGCTGCCCTGAGCCCGGCTCGCCCGAGAATCTCTTAGAACACCACCCAGCCACCCATGCGACTGAAACTCTCCGCATTCGCCGCGTCCCTGCTTTGGGCCGGCCTCCCGGCGCTTTTGAGCACCAGCGCCGCGCAGGCGCAAACACCACCCGCCACGCGGTCTCCGCTGGGCTGGCAGGCATGCCAGGCCCTGAAAGCCGACCCCGCCGCGCAACTGGCCTGCTTCCAGCAGTGGGCGGACGCCCAGACGCCTGCCAACATGCCCGCGCCCAGCCTCACCACGGCACCGGCCAATCCGGCAACCGGCCAGCCGGCCACGCCGGTGCTGCTGCTGCCTTCGCTGAACACCGAGGCGCCCGACGGCAAGCCCATTGGCTGCAAGAACACCAAGTACTCGGAGCTCTCGCGCTTCTGGGAGCTGCAGCGCGGCACCGATTGCGACACCTTCTCGCTGCGCGGCTACCGGCCCATCACGCTGGCCGTCTCCACCTCCGACAGCGTGAACATGCAGCCCTCGTCGCCCTCGGCGGGCCATACCGCGCTGACGTCGCAGCCCTACATGCGGACCGAGAACAAGATCCAGCTTTCGGTACGCACCAAGATCGCCAAGGGCTTGTTCAAGAGCGGCCCCGAGGACGACGACGACCACGATTCGGTGTGGTTCGGCTACACCCAGCAAAGTTACTGGCAGCTGTTCAACGGCGCGATCTCGCGGCCTTTCCGCACCACCGACCACGAACCCGAGGTCATCTACATCTACCCGCACCAGATCCCGCTGGCCGGCGGCTGGACCTACAGGCTCTCGGGCCTGGGGCTGGTGCATCAGTCCAACGGCCAGTCGCTGCCGCTGTCGCGCAGCTGGAATCGCGTCTACCTGATGGGCGCGGCCGAAAAGACGCTGGGCCAGGATTCGGGCCTGACCTTGCAGGGGCGCATCTGGGACCGGCTCAAGGAGTCGTCGGGCAACGACGACAACCCCGGCATCGAGAACTACATAGGCCGCGCCGAAGTCACGGGCAGCTGGCAGGTCAACAAGGCCAACACCCTGGGCATCACGCTGCGGCATTCGCTGCGCAAGGAAGCCCGCGGTTCCGCGCGCCTTGACTGGATGATGGCGCCCGCCTCTTCGCCCAACTACACCGGCCTGCGCTACCACGTGCAGCTTTTCAGCGGCTACGGCGACAGCCTGGTCGACTACAACCGCAAGCGCACGGTGCTAAGCGTGGGCCTGAGCCTGGTCGACTGGTAGCCGCGGCGCTTTTTTTCGGCGCTTCGGTGGCACGTTAGTGGCGCTTTTGCCAGCACGCGGACGGCGTGCCGGCTGATACACAAAAGCACGGGCCGGCCCCAAGCTGGGCCCATGACCGAGCCCACCACCTTTACCCTGGCATGCATCGTGGCCGGCGCGCTGCTGATCGCGATGACGCTGGGCGGCTCCTTCATCGCGCGCCTGCCGCTGAGCGCCGCCATGCTCTACCTCGGCGTGGGCGTGGCCGTCAGCCCGGTGGGGCTGGGGCTGCTCAAACTCGACGCGATGAAGAACACCGTGCTGCTGGAGCGCCTGACGGAAGTGGCCGTGCTGGTCTCGCTGTTCACCTGCGGCATGAAGCTGGAGTTCCGCTTCAAGGACCGCCGCTGGCGCGTACCGGTGCAGCTGGCAACGGTCTCCATGCTGCTCACGGTGGCGGCCGTCACCGCGCTGGGCGTCTATGCCCTGGACCTGCCGCTGGGCGCGGCCGTGCTGCTGGGCGCCATCCTCGCGCCGACGGACCCGGTGCTGGCCTCCGACGTGCAGGTCGCCAACCCCGGAGACCGCGACCGCCTGCGCTTCGGCCTGACGGGCGAAGGCGGGCTCAACGACGGCACTGCCTTTCCCTTGGTCATGCTCGGCCTGGGCCTGCTGGGCCTGCACGAGCTCGGCGAAGGCGGCTGGCGCTGGTGGGCCGTCGACGTGCTGTGGGCGGTGGCCGGCGGCCTGGCGCTGGGCTGGCTGCTGGGCACGCTGGTGGGCCGCCTCATTCTTTACCTGCGCATGCGACACCGCGAGGCGCTGGGCTCGGACGAGTTCATCGCGCTGGGGCTGATAGGGCTGACCTACGGCCTGGCGCTGCTGAGCCACACCTACGGATTCCTCGCGGTGTTCGCGGCCGGGCTGGCGCTGCGCCGCATCGACGAGCCCCATGCGCGCCCGCGGGTGCAGGCGGCCGATCCCGGCGAGGCCCTGAGCCCCTCGGAACAGGAAGCCTCGGGCGCCGAGGCGCCGGCCCACATGATGCGCGCGGTGGAGCGCTTCAACAGCCAGCTTGAAAGCTTTGCCGAAGTCGCCATCGTGCTGGCGGTCGGCGTGCTGGTGGCGACGACGCGCTTTCGCGCCGAAGTGTTGTGGTTCATTCCACTGCTGTTCCTGGTGGTGCGGCCCGCGGCGGTTTACATCGGCCTGCTGGGTACGCCGGTCAAGGGCGCGCAGCGCCGGCTCATGGGCTGGTTCGGCATACGCGGCATAGGGTCGCTGTATTACCTGCTCTACGCCATCAACCACCACATTGAACGCGCGCTGGCCCAGCAGCTGCTGTCCATCACGCTGGCCGTCATCGTGGCCTCGGTGGTCGCGCACGGCGTTTCGGTCACGCCGCTGATGAAGCGCTACGAAGCGCGCAAAGCCGGCCGGCGGCGCTAAGAGCTGCCCACACGCCACTGCGTCGAGCCGCGGAGAAAAGACCCGTCATTCCGTGTGCCGATGATATTGATAACCATTCTCATTTGTATAATCCTGGTTTTCCCATTCACGAAAACCCAGGAGCCGCCATGACACCCGTGCTGAAACCCGCCGTTCTTGCCACCCTGCTCGCCCTGCTGGCGGCGCCCGCCATGGCCCAGCCCGCAGCCGCCGCAAACGGCACCGTGGTGGCGGCAACGGCCGCGCAGGCAGCGACGGCCCCCGCCGTGGCCAAACACTACGCACAACTGGTGCTGGCCAGCTATGAGGACACCCTGGCCGCTACGCTCACGCTGCAAAAAGCCGTGCAGTCCTTCACCGCCGCGCCTTCCGACGAAGGCATCAAGGCCGCGCGCAAGGCCTGGCTGGACGCGCGCGAGTTCTACAGCCAGACCGAGGCTTTCCGCTTTTACGGCGGCCCCATCGACGACAAAAACGGCCCCGAAGGCCGCATCAACGCCTGGCCCATGGACGAGTCCTATGTCGACTACGTGAAGGACGCGCCCAACGCCGGCATCATCAACAACCGCAAGACCGCCATCAGCAAAAAGCAGCTGGCCAGCCTCAACGAGCGCAACGGCGAAGAAAACATCGCCACCGGCTGGCATGCCATCGAGTTTTTGCTCTGGGGCCAGGACCTGAGCACCACCGGCCCAGGCAACCGTTCGTTTGAAGACTTCGTGGACGGCAAGAAGCCCAATGCCGACCGCCGCCGCCAGTACCTGCAGGTGGTGACCGAACTGCTGGTCGACGACCTGCGCAGCCTCACCAAGGCCTGGGCGCCCACGGCGACGTCCTACCGCGCGAAGTTCGAGCGTGGCGGCATGGAGTCGGTACGCAAGATGTTTGTCGGCCTGGGCTCGCTCTCGCGCGGTGAACTCGCCGGCGAGCGCCTCGAAGTGGCGCTGGCCAGCCAGGACCAGGAAGATGAGCACTCGTGCTTTTCCGACAACACGCACCGTGACGTGGTGGCCAACGCCAAGGGCATCCAGAACGTGTGGCTGGGCGAATACAAACGCGCCGACGGCAGCACGCTCAGCGGTGCTTCGCTGCGCGACCTGGTGGCGGCCAAAAACCCGGCGCTGGCCGAACGCACTACGAAACAGATTGCAGCTTCAGTCGCCGCCGCCGAAGGCATACAAGCGCCATTCGACCGCGAGATCGTCGGCGCCAAGGATGCGCCCGGCCGCCTGCGCGTGCAGAAAACCATCGACAGCCTGGTGCAGCAAAGCAAGGACCTGGTCGAAGCGGCCAACGCGGCCGGCATCACCAAGCTGACTTTGGTCAAACCGTAAGTGTTGCGCAGCGCTTCATCCCGCATGGCCGCGCGCCGCCTGCGCGCGGGGCTCGCCTGGCTGACCGTAGCCGGCCTCGCGGGCGCGGCATTGTGGGCGACTGCGGGTGCCGCGCAAGACAGCGTCCCCGACGACGAGAAAACCGGCGGCGACACCACCGTGTTCGCTACCGGCCAGAACGCTTTTTCGTTTCCGCTGGCCAACCTGCCCGACGAGGAACGCACGCGCTTCGTCATCGGCAACTCCTTCTTCAAGCGCAACTGGGTGCAGGCGCCCTCGTCGACCACCGCGCGCGACGGCCTGGGCCCGCACTTTATCGCGCGCTCCTGCGGCGGCTGCCATGTGCAGGACGGCCGTGGCGCGCCGCCCGATTTCACGCGCGGCCTTTCCGACCAGCCAGTCGGCCTGTTGCTGCGCCTGTCGATTCCGGGCAAGGACGTGCACGGCGGCCCCATGCCCGACCCGGTGTACGGCGACCAGTTTTCCAATTTCGCGGTGCAGGGCGTGATGCCCGAAGGGCAGATCTCGCTGCGCTACGAGACCGTGCGCGGCAAGTTCGCCGACGGCACGCCTTACCAGCTGCAAAAGCCGCGCTACGGTTTCAGCAAGCTCAACTACGGTCCCATGGCCAAAGATGTGATGCTGAGCCCGCGCATCGCGCCGCAGATGGCCGGCGTGGGCCTGCTTGAAGCGATTCCCGAGGCGGAGATCCTGCGCAATGCGACCGACCAGGCGGCCCTGGGCGGCGCGGTGCGCGGCGTCGTCAACCAGGTGTGGGACGCGCCCTCGCAGCAACTGCGTGTGGGACGCTTCGGCTGGAAGGCCAACGTCGCCACGCTGGCGCACCAGACCGGCGGCGCCTTCCTGGGTGACATGGGCATCACCTCGCCGCTGTTCCCGAAAGAAACCTGCACCGCCGCGCAAAAAGACTGCCTGGCCGCGCCGCGCGGCGCGCAGGGCAAGGCGCCCGAGATCGACGAGAAAACATTTAACGACGTGGTGTTCTACGAAAGCACACTGGCGCCGGCCGCGCGGCGCAACCCCAAGGACGCCCAGGTGGTGCAGGGGCAGAAGCTCTTTGCCCAAGCGCAATGCGCCGCCTGCCATCGCCCCAGCTATGTGACCGGCGAGACTCCCTTCCCGCGCCTGGGCAGCAAGGCCGCGCAGGGCCAGACCATCTACCCCTACACCGACCTGCTGCTGCACGACATGGGGGAAGGCCTGGCCGACGGCCGGCCCGACTTTCTCGCCAACGGCCGCCAGTGGCGCACGCCGCCGCTGTGGGGCCTGGGCCTGGTGCCCGACGTGAACGGCCACAACCGTTTGCTGCACGACGGCCGCGCGCGCGGCGCGCTGGAGGCCGTGCTCTGGCATGACGGCGAGGCCAGGGCCAGCAAGGACAAGGTTTTGCAGATGACGGCGCAGGAGCGCGCCGCGCTGGTCAAATTCCTCGAATCGCTGTGAGCGCCATGAAAACTTCGCGCACTCCCTGGAAGGCCCTTGCCGGCATCGCCTTGCTGGCTTGCGGCGCCGCCTGCGCGCAAAACGTCGCACCGAATGTCGCCGTGCCTTTCTACACCGCCGGCGATTTCATGCGCGGCGTCTACCGCTTCTGGTACGCGCCGCAAGCCGCCGCGTTTGCCGAACAGGCCGGCGGCCTTCCCGCGGCCATCTCCGCGGTCTGCGACGCGGACGCCGGCGCGGCCACGGCGAAATTGGAGCAGGCGCGCGAACGCTGGAAAGCCAGCGCCCTCGCCTGGGATCGCCTGAGCGGCGTGCAGATTGGCCCGCTGGTGCAGCGGCGCTCGTCGCGGCAGATCGACTTCACGCCCACGCGGCCCGAATTGATCAAGCGCGCGATCCAAACCGCACCGCAGGACGCCACGGCCATGGAAAGCATAGGCACGCCGGCCAAGGGCCTGCCCGCGCTCGAGTGGCTGCTGTGGAGCCAGCCCATCGCGCCAGCCACGCCGGCCTGCCGCTATGCGCTGCAGGTGGCAGCCGATATCCAGCGCGAGGCCGACACGCTTGCCAAAGCCTTTGACGAACTGGCCGCGCGCCCGCCAGGCAAAGACGAAGAAAGCCAGGGCCCCGCGATGAGCGAACTCATCAACCAATGGACGGGTGCGCTCGAGCGGCTGCGCTGGGCCGAAATGGAAAAGCCCCGCCTGGCCGGCGGCACGCAAGGCGGCCGCAATGCCGTGGCCTATGCGCGCAGCGCCAGCGGCCAGACCGCCGCGCGCTGGGCCGCGCAATGGCAAGCGCTGCGCACGCTGGGCGCCTCACAGGCCCCTGAAGCGCCGCGTCCCGGCATGGGACTAGCGCCGATTGAAACCTATTTGCGCGGCCTGGGCCGCAACGAGCCGGCCGACCTGCTGGCGCAAAGCGTGGGCAAGGCCGACAAGGCGCTGCAAAACATTTCGCCCGCGAACAAGGCCGGCATGACGGCCGCCGGGCGCTCACTGGCCGAGCTGAAAAAACTCGCCGAAGCCGAGATCGCGCCCGCGCTGGAAGTCAGCATCGGGTTTTCAGACGCCGACGGCGACTAGGAAGCAGCCATGAGGAAGGCTGATGCCCTGACGAAACTGCAGCGCCGGCAATGGCTGGCGCTGGCAGCGGCCGGCGCGAGTGCCTGGCTCAAGCCAGCCCTGGCAGCTTCCACTGCAACCGCCTCGCCACAACAGCTGGTGGCCGCCTGGGAGGCAGCGCACGGCTACCAGGTTGGCGTGCTGGCGTACCGCGGCACCGCGTTGCAGGTCAGCGCCGCGCTCGACGTACCGACACGTGCCCACGGCGTGTGGGTCGAGCGTGGCGGCACGCTGCTGGCGGTGGCACGCCGCCCGGGCGACTGGCTGCTGCGCTGGCGGCCCGCAAACGAGGGTGAAAGCCAAGGCGAGGCCATCACCTGGGCCTGGGCCGAACCGGACCGCGCCTTCAACGGCCACGTGATCGCCAGCCCCGACGGCAAAACGCTCTACACCACTGAAACGAATCTCGAATCCGGCCAGGGCCTGATCGGCGTGCGCAATGCCGCCACACTGGAAAAAACCGGCGAATGGCCTACCCACGGCATGGACCCGCACGAGCTGCTGCTGGACGACGACGGCAGTCTGGTCGTGGCGAACGGCGGCATTCCCGCCTTGCCTGAAACCGGCCGGCTGAAGCTCCACATGGAGCGTATGGATGCCTCGCTGGTGCGGCTGGACACGCGCAGCGGCGCGCTGCTGGGCCAATGGCGCCTGGCCGACAAGCGCCTGAGCCTGCGGCACATGGCCTGGGGCCGCGCACCGGCGGCGGGCGGCCCGCGTGTATTGGGCATCGCGCTGCAGGCCGAGCATGACGACACCGCGGCCAAAACCGGCGCGCCCGTACTGGCGCTTTTTGACGGCCGGACGCTGTGGACCTGCGACGCCGGTGCCGGCCATGCGCTGGCCGGCTACGGCGGCGACATCGCCTGGGCGGCGGGCGCTTTTGCCGTAGGCTGCCCGCGCGCCAATGGCGTGGCAGTGTGGCAGGCCGATGGACGCTGGACAGATTTTTTCCCGCTGCAAGAAGCCTGCGCCGTCGCCTCAGCTTCTACGGCGGACGAAGCAGACACCACACTCTGGGCCGGCGGGCGGCTCGGCGCGCTGATGCGCGATGGCGCGGGCCGCACGGCTTCGCCGGTGCTCAAGAATGTGCGGCTGGACAACCACTGGGCGCCGATGGCGGGCTAGAGTTCGCCCTCATCCGGCGCACTTCACAGCTTCTTCCACAGCTCGCCATCCCTGGAACGGTAAGTGCCACCCGTGGCGCAGCAGCCTCCCGCACCGAAGGCGATGCGCCCGAGGGTGACAGTGACGACACCGTTGTCTACCTGCAGCGACTGCCGCTCGCAATACGTGAAGAATGGATAGAGATCGGGTTCGAGCACCATCTGCCAGCCGTCCCTGGACTCCCTGGACTCCTTGGACTCCTTGGGTATGGCGCGATAGACCTTGCAGTCATGCACCGCGAGGTGCATCGGCTTGCCGCCCAACAATCCCTTGAAGACGCGCTCTGGCGGTATCGCCGCCATGGGATCGGGCTCGGCAGGAGGCGGAACAGGGACACTGCCGCCGCCTGCCAGCCCCAATCCGATCCCAAGCCCAATAGCCAGAAGGAGCTGACCCCACAGCATGTTCCGCTCAGGCCTCGTCACCGGCGAAAACGTCTGCCACGCCAGCGCGGCCGCAGCTGTGGCCGACAGTGCCGTGGCAACCCAGACCAGCAGTTCCGCGGCTTCGGTGGATGGACTGATCGTCCAGCCAACAGCCAGCACGGTCGCATTGACCAGTAACAGCACGAGGCTAGCCCATGGCCGCACCCGGGAGAACAAGCCTGCAATCAGCAAGAGCACCGTGCACAGCAGCGCCGCGGGCAGTACCACCACGCCTGAAAACAACAGCTCCAACGCCTCCAACAGCCAGCCACCGCTGCTCGCCACTTTGCCAACGATGTACAGGTGAAGCACCATAGCCAGGCCCGGCAGGGCCAACAAATGTGCGGCGACAAAGGCAAAGGCGTAGGGTGTACTGGAGGTTCTCAAGATGCCGGTGATTCTAGAGCCCGGCTGAGATACCGTGGATGCGGTCCAGCCGGACCACGATGCGCGTGACCGCCGGCCGCGCCCTGCTGCAGCGCCGAGTTCGCTGCGTTCGTCAGGCACCAATGCAATCGCCCCGGCAATCCTTTCGGACTACCGGGGCGATTGCGTCAGAACCGGCAAAGGCCGGCTTGTGCAAGCTTACTGGGCGCTGGTCTTCACGAGCTCGGCAGCCGCCTGGGGAGCTGCACCGGCTTTTTCGGCACGGGGAGCGGCCAGGTTTTGCTGGGCGGTTGCGCCATTGAAGCTGGAGCTTGCGTTGGCATTCTGGGCCTGCACCACTTCGCTTTTGACTTCAGCGCGGGTTTTGCTGGAAGGCGCTTGCATCTGGTCCAGCAGGAAGGCATTCAGGGGTTGGGCGGAAGCGGCCACGGAGGTCAGGGCGGCAACAGCAACAACAGCGGCGGCAACAAAGTTCGATTTCATGATGAATATCCTCTCAAAAGTTAAGTGACGTTCCGGGCATGGCGGGCTCATCTCCCCGTCTGTCCAGCCTCGGTGAGTCGCCTTGTAAGTGGCTTCGGCTCATCGATGTATGAACTGTATTCCTGTTAAATCGAACAAAAAATACCAATCCCAACAATACATTGCTGTTAAATTAGCAACAATAAAGGTGTTATATAAGGGTTAACCATGGACAGACTCCAATCCATGCGGGTGTTCCAGCAGGTCGTGGACGACGGCAGTTTTGCCGCTGCGGCGCGCAAATTCGACATGTCGGCCGCCGTCGTGACCCGCCTGGTCGGCGACCTGGAAGACCACCTGGGTGTGCGCCTGCTGCAGCGCACCACGCGCCGCTTGGCGCTGACGGACGCCGGTGAAACCTACCTGGCGCGCGTGCGGCACATCCTGAGCGATATTGACGAAGCCCACGCCGCCGCCCAGGCCCATGCGCAGGAGATGTCCGGCACCATACGCATCATGACGCCGCCGGTGTTCGCCGTGCACGTGTTGGCGCCGCTGGTGGCCGAGTTCGGCCGGCGCTATCCCAAGGTGGTGCTCGACATCCACGTGGACTCGCCGCTGGTGCCGCCGGTCGAAGACTACGACCTCACGCTGCTGGGCGCCGGCGACACCTTTGATGCCAACATCATCGCGCGGCCCATTGCCTCATCAGATGGTGTCCTGTGCGCCTCGCCCGACTACCTGCGCCGCAACGGCACGCCGGCGCGGCCCGAAGACCTGCCGCAGCACCACAACCTGCGCGTCAAGGCCAGCGCCAACCGACACCGCGTCTGGCGCCTGACCAATCCCGACGAGGGCAAACGCGTCGTCGAAGTGCAGATAGAGCCCAGCATGCTGGTCAACCACAGCGACACGCTGATACGCGCCTGCGTGGACGGGGCCGGCATCATGAGCCAGTCCATCGACCTCGTAGCCAACCACCTCAACAGCGGCGCGCTGCAGCGCATCCTCTCCCCCTGGATCACCGGCACCAACACCTTGTACGCGGCGCTGCCCAGCCGCAAGTTCATCCCGGTGCGCACCAGCGTGTTCCTTGAGTTCATGACCGATTACACGCGCAGGGTGATCAAGAGAATGGACACGCGGCAGGAGTGAAGGATTCTTGTCCCCTCTCCCCGAGGGAGAGGGTTAGGGTAAGGGTGAGGGCCTGCAGCCTTCAAACTCGCGCCGACACATCACGCGCCTCAGGCCCCCATCCCTACCTTCCCCCAGCGGGGGAAGGAGCAACACCGGAACACGAAAGATATTTTTGCGCTTCTTGACGCAAAGCTTTCAAAGAACTTTCATCCCAAAAAGTTCCACGACTTCACGCCTTCATTGTTCCGATTTCGGCAATGGAATGTTCTGCAAACACGCACTTGTCTATGGCTCTTGCGGAACAAGGTTGGATGCATCGGTGAGCCACATTCATAACGCGACTCAGCGAGGAAGGCCCCTCGGGCAGACAGCCCGTCCGACCGGATTTTTCAAAAAACTGTTCTAAAGGAAATTCATCATGAAATCGAATCTCGTCTCCGCCTCCGTTCTTGCCGTCTCCGCACTGGCCTTCTTCGGCTCCGCCAGCAGCTTCGCCGAAGGCCGCGATCCTTTCCCGCAAGAGCAGGCCAACACCGCGAGCACCAAGACCCGCGCTGACGTGCGCGCCGAACTGCTGCAAGCCCAGCGCGAAGGCTACTCCGTGAACGTGCCCCGCAACTACCAGGCGCCTGAGGCCAGTGCACCCGCCAGCACCAGGACCCGCGCAGAAGTGAAGGCCGAAGCCGGCAGCGGCGTATCGGTTTCCGCACTTGAGCGCGATTACCCCGTCGTTCAATAAGCAAGCGGAGCGGCGCATGATGCGCTGCTGAACGCCGGCGGCGGCCGCGAGAGCGGCTGCTGCTTCAAGCAAAAAGCACAGGGCATCCCGGTGCGCCCTGGCGCAGCGGGATGCTTTGCCGCGTGTGCCCCCAAAAACCGAGTGTCGCTAGACAGCCTTCGCATCAGGCGCCCACTGCGCCGGCCAATCCCCTTAGCGCCAAGCCAATTGCAATCGCGTTAACGAACCCCACCTTCGCCGTACAAAGAGGCAACACGTGCATACAGCATGGCAAAACGCGCGCCGCGCTCCTTCCACCGTTCCCGCTCGGCGGTCCGGGGCGCATAGCTGTCCAATGGCGCGGGCGCTTTCATGATGTCGTGCGGGTCCGCCTTGTCCACGCACATCCACGCCAGCCGTGCCGCGCCCAGGGCGGGGCCCACGGCGGCATCCTCGCGGCGGATCACTTCCAGCCCTGTGGCGTCGGCCAGCATCTGGGCCCAGTAGCCGCTGCGCGAGCCACCGCCTATCAAGCTCACCTGCTCAAGCCCAACACCGGTGGCCTGCAGCGCCGCGATGCCCTGGGCCAGGCCGTGGCATATACCTTCCAGCGTGGCGTTGACCAGGTCGGCGCGCCCGGTGCCCGCATCCATGCCGAAAAACACGGCTTGCGCATGCGGGTTGTTGTGCGGTGTGCGTTCACCATTGAGGTAGGGCAGGAACAGCGGCGTGGATGCGCGCAGCCCGCGCGCCTCAGCCTCGGCCAGCAGGCGCTCAACGTCAGGCTCGCCGAGCAGCGAGGCGGTGAAGTCCAGGCAGGAGGCCGCCGACAGCATGACCGACATCAGGTGCCAGGTTTGCGGCAACGCATGGCAGAAGCTGTGCACGGCCTGCGCGGGATTGGCGACGTATTCGCGCGTGGCGACAAACACCACGCCCGAGGTGCCCAGCGACAGCATCGCGTCCCCTGCGCGGAAGACGCCGGCGCCCAGCGCGCCGGCGGCGTTGTCGCTGGCGCCGGCCACGACCGGTATGGGCCGCAAACCCCAATGCTGCGCGAGTTCCGTGCGCAATGTGCCCGTGGTCTCGGGGCCCTCGTGCAACATGGGCATGTGCTTGCGCGACAGGCCGCAAGCGGCAAGCAGTTCGCCGCTCCAGTCGCGCCTGGCGACGTCCAGCCACAGCGTGCCCGCGGCATCCGACATGTCGGTGGCGAACTCGCCGGTCATGCGCCAGCGCAGCCAGTCCTTGGGCAGCAATACCTGCCGCACACGCTCGAACACCTGGGGCTCGTGGCGTGCCACCCACAGCAGTTTGGGCGCGGTGAAGCCGGGCATCATCATGTTGCCGGCGATCTCGCGCGAGCGTGGCACCTTGTGCTCAAGCAACACGCACTCTTCCGCGCTGCGTCCGTCGTTCCACAGGATGGCCGGCCGCAGGGCCTGGCCTTGCGCATCGAGCAAGGTCGCGCCGTGCATCTGCCCGGTCAGGCCTATGCACGCCACGTCGGCCGGGTTGCGCCCCGCCGCCGCCAGCCCGGCCAGCGCCTGCCGGACGGCGTCATCGCAGGCGCGCCACCAGGCCTGCGGGTCCTGCTCGCGCCACAAGGCTTGCGGCTGGTCAACCGCCAGCGGCACCGTGCCGCCGGCCACCACCTGGTGCCCGCGGTCCAGCACCACGGCCTTGACGCTGGAGGTTCCGAGATCGATGCCGAGGAACATGCGTCAGCGCATCGACGTCCACTTGGCCTGGCTGCCGGCGGACTCCACCACTTTTTCGATGAAGCGCACGCCGCGCGCGCCGTCGGCCAGGCGCGGGTAATCGGCATCCAGCGGGTCGGGCGCCTTGCCTGCCTGCACCGCGCGGATGTGCGCTGCGACGCCGAGGTAGACATTGGCGAAGGCTTCCAGGAAAGCCTCGGGATGCCCGGTGGGCAAACGCGTGGCGCGGCGCGCGGCCTCGCCCAGCCAGGGCGAGCCACGGGTCAGCATGCGCGCGGGGCCGTCGATGGGCTGGTGCACCAGGCGGTTGGGCTCTTCCTGGTGCCAGGTCAGCGTGCCCTGCGTGCCGAACACCCTCAGGCGCAAATCGTTCTCGCAACCCACCTCGATCTGCGAGGCGATAAGCACACCTTTCGCGCCGTTGGTAAAGCGCAGCAGCACATTGCCGTCGTCGTCCAGGCGGCGGCCGGGCACGAAGGTGGTCAGGTCGGCGCAGATGCTGTCCAGTTCCAGCCCGGTGACTGTCGCCACCAGGTTCTCGGCGTGCGAGCCGATGTCGCCCATCGCACCGGCCAGGCCGCTGCGCGCGGGGTCGGTGCGCCAGCCGGCCTGCTTCTGGCCCGTGGCTTCCAGGTTGGTGGCGAGCCAGCCCTGGTTGTATTCGACGATGACTTTGCGCAGCTCACCGATCAGCCCCTTGGCCACCAGTTCACGGGCTTCGCGCACCATGGGGTAGCCGGTGTAGTTGTAGGTGACACCGAAAACGCAGCCGCTGCGCTGCGCGGCCTTTTCCAGCGCTTGCGCTTCTTCGCTGCTGTGCACCAGCGGCTTGTCACACACGACATGGATGCCGGCCTCGGCGAAGGCATGCGCCACCGGGAAGTGCACGTGGTTGGGCGTGACGATGGACACGAAGTCGACGCGCTCATGCGCCGGCCGCTTGAGTTCATCGGCCAGCAGGTCCTGCCAGCGCCCATGGTTGCGCGCGTCGGCAATCCCCAGCTCTGCGCCGGAAGCGCGCGCGCGCTGCGGGTCGGATGACAGCGCGCCGGCAACGAGTTCCATCTGGCCGTCCAGCGCCATCGCCTTGCGGTGCACCGCGCCGATGAAAGCGCCCTGCCCGCCGCCCACCATGGCGTAACGCAGCTTGCCCATCATGACCCGGCCATCCCGCCTTGTTTGGCCTTGTCGAAGACAGCATCGAAGGCGCCCGCCGCCGGTTTGAAGTCCAGGCGCTTTGAATAGGCGGCGCTTTCGGTCGCGCCATGGACGCGGTCCATGCGGCTGTCCTCCCACTCCACGCTCAGCGGGCCGGCGTAGCCAATGTCATTCAGCGCAACGATGATGGATTCGAAGTCGATCATCCCGCGGCCGACGCTGCGGAAGTCCCAATAGCGGCGCGCATCACCGAAGCTGGTGTGCCCGCCGAAGACACCCGCGGTACCGTCGCCCTTGCCCCACCACACGTCCTTCATGTGCACGTGGTAGATGCGCTCACCGAAGGTGCGCAGGAACTTCACATAGTCCACGCCCTGGTAGCCCAGGTGGCTGGGGTCGAAGTTAAAGCCGAAGCGTTTGTGGCCCGCCACCGCCTCGACGGCGCGTTGCGCCGAAGCGGTGTCGAAGGCGATCTCGGTGGGGTGAACCTCCAGGGCGAAGTTCACGCCCACCGATTCGAAGGTGTCGAGGATGGGTTTCCATCGGTTTGCGAAGTCGACGAAACCCTGGTTCCAGTATTCCTGCGTCGTCGGCGGAAAGGCGTACAGCGAATGCCACACCGACGAGCCGGTAAAACCGGTGACCACCTTCAGGCCCATTTTGGCGGCGGCGCGGGCGGTGTCCTGCATTTCGCGCGCGGCGCGCTGGCGCACGCCCTCGGCCTGGCCGTCGCCCCATACGTGCTCGGGCAGTATCGCCTTGTGGCGCTCGTCGATGAGGTCGCACACGGCCTGGCCCACCAGGTGGCTTCCGATGGCGAAGCAGCGCAGGCCGTGCTTTTCCAGCAGGTCGCGCTTGTCCTGCACATAGCGCTCGCTCGCCAGCGCTTCCTGTACGTTGAAGTGGTCGCCCCAGCAGGCCAGCTCGAGCCCGTCGTAGCCCATGCCGCGCGCCAGGGGTGCAAGTTCGGCCAGCGGCAGGTCGGCCCACTGTCCGGTAAAAAGTGTGACGGGTCTGGCCATGGCTGCCTTAGAAAGGAGAGTCGGGGAAGTAATACTGCTTGGCGTTGTCCTTGGTCACCAGCACCGAGGGGATGATGGTGGAGGCCGGCAGTTTCTCGCCCTTGACACGCGCGGCCGCGGTGAGCTTCATCGCGTCGGCGATCATGCTGGGCGAGTAGGTCACGTCGGCCGTGACCATCTTGTCGCCGTCCATCACCTTCTTGATGTAGTCCTTGGAGCCGGCGCCGCCCAGCACCATCTTGACGTCGCTGCGCTTGGCCTGCTCAATCGCCTTCTGCACACCGACGGCCATGTCGTCGTCCGAGGCCCATACGGCGTCGATCTGCTTGAAGCGTGTCAGGAAATCCTGCATGACCTTGAAGGCGTCGTCGCGGTTCCAGTTGCCGTGCTTGGCATCCAGCACCTTGATGTCGGGGTTGTTCTTCATCACCGCCATGAAAGCGTCTACACGCTGGTTGTCGATCACGGTCGGGATACCGCGCAGGACGACAACATTGCCCTTGCCGCCCAGCGCCTTGGCCATGTATTCGCCCGACACCTTGCCGAAGCCGGGGTTGTCGCCCGCAACATAAGCGTCCTGCGCGGTCGTATCGGTGAGGCCCCGGTCCACCACCGTGACGTACACGCCCTTGCCCTTGACCTGTGCGACAGGTTGCGTGAGCGGCGCGGACTCGAAAGGAAGAATCACCAGCGTGTCGATCTTGTTGGCCGTCTGCAGATCCTGCACCTGGTTGGCCTGCTCAGCGGCCGAGCCGGCCGTCTTCACGGTCACCTTGAGGCCCGGGTACTGCTTTTCCAGCTCGGTCTTGGTGCGGTTGGCCCAGTACACGACGCCGCCCGTCCAGCCGTGGGTGGCTGCGGGAATGGACACGCCGATGTGCGGTTTGTTTTGCGCCAGCGCCGCCGGCGCGGTGCCAAACAATGCCAGGGCCGCCGCGCCTATCGCAAGCAGTTGGGTAAACGGTTTCATGATTTGTCTCCTTTTGGTTTTGCTGAAAAGACGGCAATGCCGCCGGTGGAAATCCGCATCACTTACGCCCGCGCTGGAAGAAGGCGACCGCGATGATCACAAAGCCCTGCACCGCGGCGTTCAGGTACACGCTGATGATGCTGGTGAGATTCAGGATGTTGCTGATCACCGAAAGCAGCACCGCGCCGATCACGGTGCCGGTGACGCTGCCGGCGCCCCCCTTGAGCGCCGTGCCGCCGACAATCACCGCAGCGATCGCCTCGAGCTCCCAGAGCAGGCCCGTGGCCGGCGAGGCCGATCCCAGCCTTGGCACGTAGAGCACGGTGGCAATGCCCACGCAGATGCCCAGCAGCATGTAGGTGAGCACTTTGACGCGGTCCACTTCCACGGCCGCATAGCGGGCCACCTGCTCGTTGGAGCCTATGGCCTGCACATAACGGCCGTAAGCCGTGCGGTTGAGGATCAGACCGCCCAGCAAGGCAACCACGATAAAGACCCACACCGGCACCGGCACGCCCAGCCAGCTGCCGTAGTACACCGGGCCGTAGACGCTTGCCAGCGAGCCGTCGAGCGTGATGGCGCCGCCGTTGGAGAAATATGTGAGGTAGGCGCGGAAGATGCCCAGCGTGCCCAGGGTCACGATAAAGGGTTCGATGCGCCCCTTGGTGATCAGCAAGCCATGGGCCAGGCCGAACAGCGCGCCCAGCCCGATGGCACAGGCCATGCCGGCCAGGATGGCGGCCAGCGGCGGCCAGCCGGCGCCCGCGGCGGCGTTCATCAGCAGGATCATGGTGCCCGCGATCAGCGCCGCCATGGAGCCCACCGACAGGTCGATGCCGCCTGAGATGATCACAAAGCACATGCCGACGGCGATGATGCCGATGAAGGCCGTGCGCGTGAGCACGTTCATGGCGTTGTCCAGGCTGGCGAAGTTCTCGTTCAGCATGGCGCCGAGCAGGCACACCAGCACGAGGCCGGCCAGCGGGCCGCCCCCGCGCAGGCCGGCCCAGCGGCGCGCGAGTGACGGCGCCTTCGGCACGCCGGCCATGGATTCAGTGGGTTCCAGTTGCATGGGCGATCAGCAGTTCTTCGGTGAGTTGGTCCTGCGGCAGCTCGGCCGCCATCCGGCCCTGGCGCATCACGATGACGCGGTGGCACAGGCCTATGAGCTCGAGCAGTTCGGACGAGACAACCACAATGGCGCGGCCTTCGTCGGCCAGCCGCCGGATCAAAAAATAGATGTCGCGCTTGGCGCCCACATCGACGCCGCGCGTAGGCTCGTCGAGCACCACGACCTGCGGCTGCGGTTGCAGCACGCGGGCCAGCGCCAGCTTTTGCTGGTTGCCGCCCGACAGCGCCGAGGCCGGCACACCCGCCGCCGCGCGGATGCCGAAGGCGTCGCTGGCCTGCTTCAAGGCCGCGCGCTCGGCCGCCGGGTCCAGCCAGGGACGGGCGTATTGCTCCAGCGCCATCAGCGTGAGGTTCTCCGCCAGGCCCATACGCAGGTGCAGGCCGCGGCTCTTGCGGTCTTCACTCAGGTAGGTCAGCCCCATGCGCGCGGCCGAGCGCGGGCTGCGCCGCGTCCACGGGCGGCCCTGGACCTCCACCGCCGCGCAGCTTGACGGGCGCAAGCCGAGCAAGCCTTCAAACAGCTCGGTGCGCCCCGCGCCGACCAGCCCGGCAAAACCCAGTATCTCGCCGGCGTGAACCTCAAAGCCCACGTCCTGCGCCCAGCCGGGCACCTGCAGGCCCTGGACCTTGAGCAACACCTGCGCGCCCTCGGGCACGGGCTGCCGCGGCGGAAACAGGTCGCTCAGCTCACGGCCCACCATGAGGCTGGCCATCTGGTGCCGTGTCACGCTGCCGGTGAGTCGCTGCGCCACCAGGCGTCCGTCGCGCATGACCAGTATTTCGTCGGTGACGCGCTCGACTTCATCCAGCTTGTGCGAGATGTACAGCACCGTGGCGCCCTGCTCGCGCAGCTGCGCGATCAGGCCGAAGAGTCTGTCTGTCTCCGACGGCGTGAGCGTGGCCGTGGGTTCGTCCATCACCAGCACACGGGCGTTGCGGCTCAGCGCCTTGGCGATCTCCACCAGCTGCTTCTCGGCCACGATCAGGTCGCGCACACGCCGGCCGGAGCTGCAGGTGAGCCCCACCGAGCGCATGGCCGCCTCGGCGCGGCGGGCCATTTCCCGCTCATCCAGAAAACCGCGGCGTGTCAGCTCATGCCCCAGGAAGATGTTCTGCGCAATGGTCAGGTCGTCGGCCAGGTTGAACTCCTGGTGGATCATCACGATGCCTTCGGCCTCGGCATCGCGCGGCCCGCGAAAGCTTACGGCCTGCCCGCCTATCTCCACCGAACCCTCGCTGGCCGCTTCATAGCCGGCCAGGATTTTCATCAAGGTGGATTTGCCTGCGCCGTTCTCGCCCAGCACACCGTAGACGCGGCCGGGCTCGAAAGCAAAGCTCACGCCGTGCAGCACCTGGACCGGGCCGAAGCGCTTGCTCACCTGCTGGAAGCCGACGGCCGGGTTCATGGTTCGCGCTCCTGAGCCTGTTCAATGTCTAAACGGGGTCGAAGATCGCGGCGTTCACGCGATTTTCCAGCCACTCCTGCCGGCCGCTCACGGGCCGGGGCCGAAGGTCCTGCACAAACGCGTATTCCGCCACCTCGCTGAGCTTCATGTCGCCGCCCAGGATGCCGCGGCCCAGGTCACCCTCCCACCGCGCATAACGCTCGGTGCGAAAGCGGTCGAGCTCGCCGGCCTCGATGAGCCGCGCGGCGCTCTTGAGCGCCAGCGCGAGCGCGTCGATGGCGCCCGCGTGCCCGTGAAGGATGTCGACAGGGTCCATGCTCTGGCGGCGCACCTTGGCGTCGAAGTTGAAGCCGCCGCTGCCCACGCCGCCCGCGCGCAGGATCTCGTACATCGCCAGCGTGAGGTCTTCGACGCTGTTGGGGAACTGGTCGGTGTCCCAGCCGTTTTGCGGGTCGCCGCGGTTGGCGTCTATGCTGCCGAAGATGCCGAGCGCGGCGGCGGTGGCGATTTCATGCTGGAAGCTGTGGCCGGCCAGCGTGGCGTGGTTGGCCTCGATGTTGAGCTTGATCTCGTGCTCCAGGCCGAAGTCCTTGAGGAAACCGTAGACCGTGGCGCTGTCGTAGTCGTACTGGTGCTTGGTGGGCTCCAGCGGTTTGGGCTCGATCAGCAGCTGGCCTGTGAAGCCTATCTTGTGCTTGTGCTCAACCACCATCTGCATGAAGCGGCCGAGCTGGCGCCGTTCGCGCCGCAGGTCGGTGTTGAGCAGCGTGTCGTAGCCTTCACGCCCGCCCCACATCACATAGTTGGCGCCGCCCAGGCGGTGGGTGGCATTGAGCGCGCTGAAGACCTGCGTGGCGGCGTAGGCGAACACTTCGGGGTCCGGGTTGCTCGCGGCCCCGGCGGCGTAGCGCGGATGGCTGAAGAGGTTGGCCGTGCCCCACAGCAGCTGGATGCCCGTCTCCTGCTGCTTCTGCGCCAGCACGTCCACCATGGCCGAGAGGTTGCCGCGGTAGTCCGCCAGGCTCGCGCCCTCGGGCGCCACATCGGTGTCGTGAAAAGTGTAGAAGGGCACGCCCAGCCGCGAGATCAGGCCGAAGGCGGCGTCGGCTTTGCGGCGCGCCAGTGTCAGCTCATCGCCGGGCACATGCCAGGGCCTGGCGAAGGTCGCCTGGCCGAACACGTCGTTGCCCGGCCACACAAAAGTATGCCAGTAGCAGACGGCCAGCCGCAGGTGTTGCTCCATGGTCTTGCCGAGCACACGCGCCTTGGCGTCGTAGTGGCGGTAGGCCAGCGCACTCGTGGACTGCGGGCCCTCGTAGCGGACCTGGGGAAGGGATTCGAAGGAAGTCATGTCTGCCCGGATGAAGCAAAGAGGCGATGCTAGTCCTTGCGACGCTGCGAAAGTTTGCGAATTTGGCGAGCGCTGCTTGCGATATTTCTTTCTGCATCGCAGCAATTGGCGCCAATGCCTGCAGGCAGCGATGCGCAAAGGCCGTCAGCCGGGCAGCAGCGCGTGAAAGCCCGCGCCGGACACTGCAAGGTAGCATGAATAGAGTGAAGTCGTCGCCGTAATGAACAACCTGTTACCTCGGGGGCCGCCGAACTCGAGGTTGGCCACCGGCTCCGGGATGAGGATCTTGCCAAGCAGCTCGCCCTGCGGCGTGAAGCAATGAACGCCGTCGCCGGCGCTGGTCCACACATTGCCGAGCACATCCACGCGCAGCCCGTCCGGGATGCCGGCGTCCACCGTCGCGAACACCTCGCCGCCCTGCAACCGGCCGTCGCTCACCTGGAAGGAACGGATGTGGCGCGGGCCTTGGGCATCGTGCGAAGCGCCGGAGTCCGCGATGTACAGCCGCTTTCCGTCGGGCGAAAAAGCCAGCCCGTTCGGTTGCACGAAATCGGTGACGACCGCCTCGACGCGTCCGCTGGCGGGATCAATGCGGAACACGTAGCGGCCTCCGTACTCGGGCTCGGCCGTGTAACCCTCATAGTCGGAAAGAATGCCGTAGGTCGGGTCGGAAAACCACACCGCTCCATCGGGCCCGGCCACCAGGTCGTTGGGCGAGTTGAGCTTCTTGCCCTCGAACGAGGACGCGAGCACCGTGCGCCGGCCGTCGTGCCCGGTGCGGCTGACGCAACGCGTGCCATGCTCGCAGCTGAGCAGGCGGCCCTGGCCGTCGCGGGTGTTGCCATTGGTGAAATTGGAGGGCTTGCGAAATTCCAGCACGCATCCGGGCCCGGCGCCGTCGGGCACCCACCTGAGCATGCGGTTGTTGGGGATGTCGCTGAACAGCAGGAAATCGCCGCCGGGAAAATACACCGGCCCTTCGGCCCAGCGCGCGCCGGTATAGAGCTTCTCGACAAAGGCATTCGGGGGCGCCAGGCCGCGAAAGCGCGCGTCGTGCAGGCGGAAGTCGCCGCGAATCCCGTAGTGTTCACCCATGCTCATCTCGATTCACCTTGCTGGTCTCGCTCAATCGCGTTCATCTCACCTTGGCCGATCGCCCATACAGTAACAGCATGGCCAGTATCAGTGCACCATAAATGATCTGGCGGCCCGCCTCGGGCATCTGCAAAACCGCCAGCATGCTTTGCAGCAGCACGATGAACACCACCCCGGCGACCGTGCCCAGGTAGCTGCCGCGCCCGCCCAGGATGTTGGTGCCGCCCAGTACCACGGCCGCTATGGCCGGCAGCAGATAAGGGTCGCCCATGGCCTGGTAGGCATTGCCTGAATACCCGGCCAGCATCACCCCCGAAAGCGCGGCCAGCATGCCGCAGGCGACGAAACACGCGACCGTCATGCGCGCGGTGCGCACACCGCTGAGGTAGGCGGCGCGCTCGCTGTTGCCGATCACATAAACATAGCGGCCCGCCGCCGTGCGCGTCAGCAGCAGGTACACGGCCAGCGAAACAGCAGCCCAGGCCAGCACCGCGTTGGGCAGGCCGATGGTCCTGCCCACGGCCAGGTCGCGCATCAGCGGGGTGGCTGCGTCCTGGGGCGCGTGGCCGCCCGTGTACAGCACCATCAGGCCCTGCAGCACGGCATTGGCGCCCAGCGTGAAGATCATCGACGGGATCCGCAGGAAGGCCACGCCCAGGCCGTTCACCAACCCGACCAGTGCGCCGCAAAGCAGCCCGGCCGGAATGGCCCACCCGGCCCCAAAGGCCGCCCCTGCCGCGGCGGCCATCATGGCGCCCGTGGTGATGGTCCACGGCACCGACAGGTCAATGTGGCCCAGCAGGATGACGGCCATCAGCCCCGCCGCGGCAAGCCCCAGGAAGGCGGCGATCTGCAACTGCTGCAACAGGTAGGCGGGCATCAGGAAATTGCGGTTCACCACACTGCCGGCCAGCAGCAACAACAGGCAGCACAGCCCCACCACGGCCGGTGGGTTCAGCAACAGGCGTTGCAACGGGTGCTTCATGGGCCTGGAGGGAGGTTGCGCGGCGATCACTTCACCGGCGCTCATCAAAACAGCTCCAGCCGGTTTCTGACGCGCAGCACACGCGCCGCGCCCATGCACACGGCGGCCAGCAGGATCAAGCCCTCGAAGAGGGGCTGCCAGAGCGCAGGCGCATTGAAGACAAACAGCAGGTCGCCTATGGTGCGCAGCACGAAAGCGCCGAGGATGGAGCCGACCATTCCGCCGGTGCCGCCATACAGCGAGGTGCCGCCTATCACGACCGCCGCGATGGAGTTCAGCGTGTAGAGCCCGGCCTGCGGGCCGCTGGCCTCGCCCGACAGTGCGATCAAAGACAGCAGCAGCCCGGCCACCCCCGACAGCAGCCCGGCGATGGTGTAGGCCAGGAACTTGGCGCGCCCGGAAGGAACGCCGGAGAGGTAGGCGGCCTGCTCCGACGAGCCGACCGCATAGCATGCGCGGCCCGTCACCGTGCGCTTGAATGGCATCCAGCCCAGCACCACGAGCGCGATCAGCAACACCAGCGTGGCGGGGACCACGCCGAACAGCCGGCCGGTCAATGCGTCCGACAGGCCTTCGCTGACCTCGCCGCCCGGCGCGGGCCGCAGCAACAGCGCAACGCCGAAATACACCGCGCCGGTTGCGAGCGTGACGATGATGGGCTGCAGCCGCCCGAACACCACGATGGCGCCGTTGAGGGCGCCTGCCGCCGCGCCGCAGGCGAGCACCAGCACAATGCCCAGCGCCACCTGCCAGGGCGCCCCGTTGACCACCGTCGAGGCGAGGCAGCCGGTCAGCACCATCACCATGCCGACGGAAAGGTCCAGCCCCCGGGTGATAACGGGCAGCGTCTGCGCCATCGCCACGATGGCCAGCAGCACCGCCTTGTTGGATGCGGTGGTCACGATGGCCACCGAGATCGAGCGCGGGTGCTCCGCCAGGAACAGCGTGAACATCAATGCGAACACCGCCAGCGCGGCGAGCGGCCCGCCGTTGCGCCGCAAGGCCATGCCCCATTCACCGCGCCGGCTCATGCGGTGGCGGCCTCCCGGCCGCTGTTCGAGACACTGGATGAAACGCCGCCTGAACCGTCCAGCGAGACGTTGAGCGAAGAGGCCACGATCTCGTGCTCGCTGATGTCCTCGCCCGCCAGCGTGCGGGCGATACGGCCCTCATACATGATGAGCACGCGGTCGGCCAGGCCTATGAGTTCCTCATAGTCGGTGGAATACAGCAGCACGGCAACGCCTTCAGCCGCGAGCCGGCGCAGCAGCGCGTACAGCTCCTGCTTGGTGGCGACGTCGATGCCGCGGGTCGGGTCGTTGAGCAGCAGCACGCGCGGCTGGACCATGAGCCACTTGGCGATCACCACCTTCTGCTGGTTGCCGCCCGATAAAGCCTGCACCGGGTCTTCGGCGGACCCGATCTTGATGCGCAGCTGTTCGACCATGCGCGCCACGGCGGTTCGCTCCGCCGCCGCGCTGAGGACGCCCAGGTGCCCCAGCGCCGGCAGGCTGGCCAGACTCATGTTCTCGCGGATGCTCATGGGCAGGATCAGCCCCTCGGTCTTGCGGTCCTCAGGGATCAAGGCAATGCCCAGCGCATCCCGGCACGCGTGCGGCGCCAGCTTGCGCGGCTCGCCGAACACCTCCACCCTGCCCTGCACGCCCTTGAGCACGCCGAACAGGGCGAGGAGCAGTTCTCTTTGCCCCTGCCCATCCAGGCCGCCCAGCCCGACAATCTCGCCCGCCTTGATCTCCAGCGAGATGTCCTGCAGCGCGGGAGGCCAGCTCAGGCCTTGCACGCTGATGGCGGGTTGGGCCCAGGGCGCGGGGCCGGTTTTGGGCGGATAGGTCTTGGCGACGTCGCGCCCTATCATCAGTTGCACCACCTCCGCATCGGAGCGGCTGCCGCTGGGAAAAGTATCCACACGCCGGCCGCTGCGAAACACCGAGCAGGTATCGGCCAGCGCCTTGACTTCATGCATGCGGTGCGAGATGAACAGGCAACCCACGCCGCGCGCGCGCAGCTGGAACAACAGCGTGTAGAGCCGCCCCACGTCGTCGCTGCTCAGCGCGGAGGTCGCCTCGTCCAGGATCAGCAGGCGCGGCTGCAGGCTCAGCGCCTTGGCGATCTCTATCAGCTGGCGGCGCGACAGCGGCAGGTCCCGCACGCGCGCCTTGGGATGGATGTCGCCGCATCCCAGCATCTCCAGCAGCGCAAGGGCCTGTTCCTGCTGGGCCTTTGCGTCGATCAGCCCGTGCCTGCGCGGCGGCCGCGACAGGAAGATGTTCTCGGCCACCGAAAGATCGGGCACCAGCGACAACTCCTGGAACACGCAGGCGATGCCGTGGTCGCGCGCCGCGTTGGGCGAAGCCAGGCTCACCTCAACCCCCTCCATGAGGATGCGGCCGGCATCGGGCTGCACCACCCCGGCGATGGCCTTGATCAGGGTGGACTTGCCCGCGCCGTTTTCCCCGAGCACGGCATGGATCTCACCGGCATGGGAGGTGAGATCCGCCCCCTCCAGCGCGCGCACGCCCGCATAGCGCTTGGAGATTCCCTGGAGTTGCAGCAAGGCCTCGGGCATGGCGCTTTCCTCAGGTGTTGCCGTCGCTCTGCTTCATGATGTCCGGCGCCGTGATGTTGATGTTGCACGGCGGAAACTCATTGGCCACATAGAAGGTGTCGGGCAGCTCGGGATAGAAGTTTTTCCCCGGCGCCATTTGCTGGAACTCCACATAGGGGATGGGCACCGAAATGTACTGCGGCAGCTTCTGCCCTTGCAGCGCGGCAACGGCCGCCTTCAGCGCCACGGCCACCAGGCCGGGTGACTGCGCGGCCGATGCGCCCTTGAGCCCGTCCTTGTGGTGCGCGTACACCATCTTGCGAAAACCGTTCTCGCCCTCGGCGCCTATCGGCACAAAAGGGTGCTTGGCTTCGATCAGCGCGCGGACGGTGCCGTTGGAGCCGGCCTGGGTGTAGATGCCGTTGAAGCGCCCGTGCACGGCGATGGCGTCGGCCGCCACCTTCTGCGAGGTGCCGTCGTCCCAGTTGCCGACCACTTCGACGATCTGCACGCCCTTGTGCTTTTCCATGATCTCGCGAAAGCCCAGGTGCCGGTCGCGGTCGACCGAATTTCCCGGCAGGCCGCGTATCTCGAGCACCTTGCCGCTGGTGACGCCGTTCTTCTCCAGCCACCGCCCCATGAGGCGGCCCATCTCGAACTGGTCCTCATTGACCTGGATGACCTCGTCGGTGTCCAGCACATTGTCGAAAGGGATCAGGACCACGCCCGCATCCTTGGCGCGCTTGATCACCGGCTTGAAGGAGGTGGGTGACACCGCGATGGTGAGGATGGCGTCGAAGCCCGCGTTGATGAAGTTGTCGACGGCGCCCAGCTGCGCGGCGACGTCGGTGCCGGTGGAGACCACCTTCAGCTCCTTGATGTGGGGCTGCATTTCGGGCGTCGCCGCGTAGGCCTTGAGCGATTTGATCATCTGGATGCGCCAGCTGTTTCCCGCGTAACCGTTGGCCAGTGCGATGCGGTAAGGCCCTTTCTTGGCGGGGTACTGGATGGTCTTGGTGCTGGCGGAAAAAGGCTTGAAGCAGGCGGGCTCATAGGTCTGCGCCGCCGCCGTTCCCGCGACACCCGCCAGTGCTGCACCGGCGCCGGCGGCAAGAATGTCTCGTCTCGTATGCATGGTTGTCTCCTGAATCGTTATTTGCCGGCCTGGCGGCGGCATGGGCGCGATCGCTAAACCGCGCGGCTTGGTCGTAGTAAGCGGCGACTCCCAGGCCAATCGCTTGTGTCACCCTACGAATGGCAAAACCGTTTCTCCAGTGCTTGCTGGGGCTTGCTGGGGCTTGTCAGTACTTGCGATTGGGGAATTCCTTGGCCGCGACTTCGGCGGGAAACACACCCTCTATCGTCTTGATCCAGCGCGGCAGGGTCTGGCCGGCGGCGGCCTTGGACGCAGCCTCCATCAGCTGCGGGCCCAGGAGCGGGTTGCATTCCACGCTCACGTTCATCTTGCCGGCGATCATGGCTTCGAAGGCGCCCTTCACGGCGTCGACGCCGATGACAAGAATGTCCTTGCCGGGCTTGAGGCCCGCCTCCTCGATCGCCTGGATGGCGCCTATGGCCATGTCGTCGTTGTGCGCGTAGAGGACGTTGATTTTTTTGCCCTCGGCCTTCAGGAAGGCTTCCATCACTTCCTTGCCTTTGGCGCGCGTGAAGTCGCCGGTCTGGGAACGGATGACCTTGTAGCGCGCATTCCCCTTGAGGACTTCGTCGAATCCCTTCTTGCGGTCTATGGCCGGGTCCGAGCCGACCGTTCCCTGCAGCTCGACGATGTTCACTGTCCCCGTGCCGTTCTTCGTGTTGTCGAGGAGCCACTGCGCCGCACGGCGGCCTTCCTCGACGAAGTCGGAGCCTATGAAGGTGGTCCAGGTGGATGGGTCCTTCACGACCACGTTGCGGCTTTCCAGGATCACCGGGATCTTCGCCGCCTTGGCCTCCTTGAGCACCGTGTCCCAGCCGGTGGTGACCAGCGGCGCAAGGATGATGACATCCACTTTCTGGGTGATGAAGGAACGGATGGCCTTGATCTGGTTCTCCTGCTTTTGCTGCGCGTCGGAGAACTTCAGTTCGTGCCCGGCCGCCTTGGCGGCGGCCTTGACCGAATCGGTATTGGCGGTTCGCCACTCGCTTTCCGCGCCCGTCTGGGCAAAGCCGATGACCAGCTTTTTGCCGGCCTGGGCATGGGCAAATGGGCTCCATGCCAGCGTGAGCCCGGCGCAGGCCAAAGTGGCCGTGAATATGCGTCGCTGAAGAGTTCTCATGTGGTGTCTCCTGATGTTGATGTCGTCGAAGCGCCGGCACTCGATGCTTCTGCTTTCCCTCTTTCTCTCTCTGCTTTCCCTGCCTGCTTGGCCTCCCCCGGTGCGGCGGCGGTGGAGCGCCCGTGCTCTTTACCCGGGGTACCAGACGACGCGCGGCTCATCGGCCGGGCGCAGGTAGGCCCATGCGGCCTCCACCAGCCGCGCCATGTCATAGCGGGGTCGCCAGCCCAGGAGGAACTTCGCCTTGCTGTTGTCCAGCCATGTCGAGTAAAAGGGCGTGGGTACGGGAACCAGCGGCACTCCGCGCGTGCGCGCCAGATAGTCGCCCAGCGCGCCGTAATCGACGGGTTCGTCCATGCAAACGTTCATGCGCTGGTGCCTGGCCTGCGGCGCATCGATCGCCAGCAACAGCGCGTCCACCAGGTCGTCCACATGCACAAAGTTGCGTTTCACCGGCTTGCCCTCTGGATCCAGCATGACCGGAACGGCCTGCGTGGCCGCGTAGTCGCGGGCCCTGGATTCACCCACCAGTTCGTGCCAGCGCGGACCGCCGAAAACGTCGTCGCCAAAAGACAGCGAATAGCGGAAATCGTCTTTCTCCATGATCCAGGACGCGCGCAGGCAGCAGCCATTGAGCCCGTACTGGATCTGGTACTGCTCCAGCATCACTTCCTCCAGCACCTTGGACAGCGCATAACACCCCGGGTAGGCGCTGTGCGGCTGGCTCTCGACGACGGGAACATCGTGCGGGTAGTAAAAGTGCCCAACGCTGGCATCTCCCCCCACCAGCAGGAACTGCCGGAAAGCCTCGCTGGCGCGGCACTCTTCAAGCAGCCAGAACATGCCCTTGACCGCCACGTCCATCACGTCGTCCGGCGTCTCCTTGCTGGTCGCCAGGTGAAGCACATGCGTGGCGCCTTCCAGCGCCCGTCGCACATCAGCGCGATGCTGGATGGAGCCGTGTACCGACTCAAGCCGGGGATGCGGCGGCAGGGTCCGCTTGTGGCACAGCGCACGAACATCAAACCTGCCGTAGCGCGCATCGCCGAGCAGACGGTCGACGAAAGCCCGCCCGACCTTGCCGGTCGCGCCCGTCACCAGGATGAGATCGCGCGCGCCCGGGGTGCTCATGTCCAGCCACCGTCGACCACCAGGTCCTGCGCGGTCATCATGCTGCTGTCGTCGGAGGCGAGAAAGAGCACGGCGCGCGCGAGGTCCGAAGGCGCGAGTTCACCCGGCAGGCACTGCGCTTTGGCCAGCTCAATCTTCGCCTGCGGCGTCACCCACAGCCGGATCTGCTTTTCGGTCATGACCCATCCAGGCACCACCGTGTTGACGCGGATGCGATGGGGGCCGAAGTCGCGCGCCAGGCTCCGGGTGAGTCCCTGGGTTGCGGACTTGCAGGTGGTGTACACCGGCATGCCGCCCGTCTTGACCATCCAGCTGACCGAACCGAAGTTGATGATGGAGCCGCCGCCCAGGGTTTTCATGTCTTTGAAAACCTCTTGCGCAGCGAAAAAGTAGTGCTTCAGATTTACTGCGACGCCGGCATCCCATGACTCCGGCGTGGTCTCTTCAATCAGGTGGCGCTGGTCGTTGGCCGCGTTGTTCACCAGCACCTGGATGGGGCCGATGCGCTGGCGAAGCGCGCCGATGGCGGTGCGCAGCCGGGGAATGTCGGTGACGTCGCATTCCTCGAAATGGATATTGCGCAGCCCCGCGTGATCCAGCCTTGCCTGCAAAGCACGGGCGCCTTCCGTGTCGATATCCAGAAAGCCCACCAGGGCGCCCTGCCCGGCGAAGTGCTCCACCAGGGACGCGCCTATCCCCGTGGCGCCGCCGGAAATGAGCACGCTCTTGCCTTTAAGACTCGGGTAGCGGGTTTGCTCAGTCATCGAGTTCCTCGTTGATTGCGCGTCGTTTGCGCGTTGATTCCGCGTGAATGGCCCTGGCGGCCGTTTCCGTTTTTCGCCAATAAGAAGCGCCGAACGCCTTCGCGCGCCGCCCTTGGCACCGCGATCACCAGAGTGGCGATGCTAGCGGCCGCGTCGCCGCGCCAGCTTGCGAAATTGCCGAGCGCGGCTTATGAAATTTCTTTCTGCATCGCAGCAATTGGCGCGATGTGCCAAGATCGGCCTTCCATGAGCAAAAGCCCGACCATGCGCCGGCCCGACGGGACCAGCGGCCCCGCAGTCCTGCGTGTGGCCCTGCTGTTCCACGCCAGCAAGGTTTACGACCGCGAAATTCTCATCGGCATCGGTGACTACGTGAAGCAGACGCGCGTGGCCTGGGACCTGTTCCTGGAGGAAGACTTCCGCTTTCGCCTGGACGGTATCCATGAGTGGGAGGGCGACGGCATCATCGCGGACTACGACGACCCCGCCGTCGCGCGGGCGCTCACGGGCGCCCATGTGCCGGTCGTCGCCATCGGCGGCTCGTACGAGGACCCCGCGAGCTACCCGGGCCAGGTCCCCTATGTGGCCACCGACAACCAGCTGCTGGTGGCGCGCGCGCTCGAGCACCTGGTGGAGGCCGGCATGACGCGGTTCGCCTGCTACAGCCTTCCGGAATCCCCGCTCAACCGCTGGGCGCAGGAACGCGAGAGGGCGTTTTCAAACTGGCTGCTGCGCAACGGCGCTTCGGGCGAGATCCACCGGGGCCTGGCCACCAGCGCACCCACCTGGGGGAGCGCCACCAAGAAGCTGATCGCCTGGCTGGACAGCCTGCCCAAGCCGATAGGCATCGTCTCCGTCACCGACGCGCGCGCGCGCCAGCTGCTGCAGGCCTGCATCGTCGCCAACATCGCCGTGCCCGACGAAGTGGCCATCATCGGCATCGACAACGACACGCTGGGGCAGCACCTCACGCGCATCGAGCTCAGCTCCGTGAGCCAGGGCACGGCCGAGATGGGCCGCCGCGCGGCGCAGCTGCTGCACCAGGCGCTGAGCGGCTCGCCGGTGCGCGGCGCGCGCGTGGTGGTGCCGCCGGCGGACGTGCACAGCCGGGCGTCGACCGCGCGCGATGTACAGCACAGCGCGCCGGTGATGCGGGCGCTCTATTACATACGCCAGTACGCCTGCCAGGGCATCAAGACCGAGCAGGTGGCCGAGATGATGGGCATGTCGCGCTCATCGCTGGAGATGTACTTCCGCCGCGACCTCAAGCGCTCCGTGCACGACCTGATCCTGCAGTGCAAGCTGGAACACTGCTTCGAGCTTCTGGCGCACACGGACACCGGCATCGCGGAGATCGCGCTGGCCTCGGGCTTTCGCTCGGTGCAGTATTTGAACGCCGTGTTCCGGCGCGAAGTGGGTTCAACACCGGCGGTATGGCGAGAGGCCAGGCGGGAAACTGAAGCGCGTTGAGCTGCGCAACTTCCCTCAACCGCTTCAAGGATGCCAGCGGGAGACTGCGGCCGGTGTTGCCGCTGACCGGCTCCCCGCCAGCGCGTAAGAGAGCTGGTTGGCCGCCTGGATCACGAGCTTTGCGTGCTTCTCAAGCTTTGCACGGGTGAGGCGCGAACTCGGGCCCGAGATGCACATCGAACCCAGCAGCCGCCAGTTGAGCCCGAACACGGGCGCAGCCACACTGGCCACCTCGGCCTCGCGCTCGCCCAGGGAAAGGTGGTAGCCGCATTTGCGGATGGATTCGTAGGGCTCACCGGCCGCACCGCTGAAAGCCAGGATCACCCGTCCGGGCGCGCCCTTGTCGAGCGGAAGCCGCTCTCCGATGCGCACGTTGTGCCGAACCGATTGCGGCCCCTCCACGCGCGCCACGCAGGAGCGGATGCCGCCCTCGCGCACGTAGAACGAGGCGCTTTCGCCGGTGTCCTTCACCAGCTGGTGCAGCGCCGGCTCGACGACGTTGTTCACATCGAAGCCGGCCTGGTAGCGCGCGCCCAGCCATCCGGCGGCCGGGCCCAGTCGCCACTGCCCGTCTTCGGTCTGCACCATGTAGTGCGACAGGGCCAGGGTGCGGGCCAGCCGCAGGGCGGTGGTTTTGTGCATGCCGGCGCGCCGGCTGACTTCCGCCAGCGAGAGCGTGGACTCTCCCACCTCGAAGGCCTCCATCAGCGAGAGGGCGCGCCGCACGGCGATCACGCCTTCGGCTTTTTCTTCAGTCTGCGGCTTGGTCATCGCGTTGCGCATGTTGCACCATGGTTCACTGTACGAAACGCCATTGTATTGAGTGCAACGTCAATCCAGAATTCGCCAAAAGCTGCACGTTCTGCCCCGTGCGGCCAACACAACGATCCAGGAGACAAAGACATGCAGTTTTCCCGCCGTGCCGCGGCCGTCCTCGCTGCCACCGTTTTGCTCGCGCCCGCCGCTCATGCGCAGGCCTGGCCCACCAAGCCCATCCGTTTGATCGTGCCCTTCACGCCGGGCGGCGGCACCGACCTGATCGCCCGCGAAGTGGCGAACAAAATGGCGGGGTCGGGCTACAACTTCGTGATCGACAACAAGCCCGGCTCCGGCGGCAACCTCGGCGTCGACGCGGCGGCCAAGGCGCCCGCGGACGGCTACACGCTGGTGCTGGGCCAGACCAGCAACCTGGCCATCAACCCGACGCTGTATGCAAAGCTCCCGTACGACCCCGTCAAGGACCTGACCCCGCTCAGCCTGGTGGCAAGCTCGCCTCTCCTGATCGCCACGGGGGCGGATTCCCCCTACCGCACGCTCGCCGACGTGGTGAAGGCCGCGAAGGAGAATCCCGGCTCGCTCAACTACGCCACCTCCGGCAACGGCACGGTGGCCCACCTGGCGATCGAGTCCTTTCAGAAGGCCGCGGGCATCAAGCTGACGCATGTACCGTACAAAGGCGCGTCGCAGGCCGCGACCGACGTGATCAGCGGACAGGTGCAGTTGCATGTCTCGTCGATTCCGACGCTGCTCGGCCACATCAGGAACGGGAAGATGCGCGCGATCGCCGTCACCTCGCTCAAACGCGCCGACGAACAGGCGCAAGTACCGACGGTGTCCGAATCAGGCTACAAGGACTTCCAGGCCGTGACCTGGTTCGGCATCCTCGGCCCCGCCAACATGCCCAGGGACGTCGCCGCCAAACTGAGTGCCGACATCAACAAGGCGCTGAAGGACCCCGTGCTGGCGAAGAAGCTGCGCGACCAGGGAGCCAATGTCGAAGGCAGCTCGGCCGAGCAGTTCGGCAGGCTGATCCGTGACGACATCGTCCGCTGGGGAAAGCTCGTCAAGGAATCGGGCGCCAAGGCGGACTGAGGCCATTGCGGCTGCCGGGCCCTGCGCGCAACTCTTTCACATCGCACTCACTGAATACCGCTCAATTATTTTTTCTGCAGGACACATTCATGACACAAGACATCATCCGTGACTTTGAGCGCGTTGCTCCCGAGCTGGTGCGACAGGCATCCGAATACCAGGCGGCGATCCTGGCCGACGTGAACGGCCGCCGCGGGGCGCTGCACGGCCGCATCGCGGCGCTGCGCCCGCGCATGAAGCTGGCCGGCCCGGCACTGACCGTGGACGTGCGCCCCGGCGACAACCTGATGATCCACGCGGCGATCGCCCTCGCGAAACCCGGCGACGTGCTGGTCATCGACGGCAAGGGTGACCAGACCGCGGCACTCATGGGCACGATCATGATGGCCGCATGCAGGCAGCGTGGTATCGCCGGCGTGGTGATCGACGGCGCGGTGCGTGACAGCCTCGAGATCGACGAGATGGACTACCCGGTGTTCTCGCGCGGCACCAACCCCAACGGCCCCACCAAGAACGTGCCCGGCCGCATCGGCCACCCCATCTCCATCGGCAATGTGGCCGTGCGGTCCGGCGACCTGGTGGTCGCGGATGCCGACGGCGTGGTCGTGATCCAGCGCGAGCGCGTCGAAGCCCTGTTGCCGCTGGCCCGCAAGAAGGTCGCGGACGAGTCGGCCCGCATTGCGGCGGTCAGGGCGGGGAACACCACGGCGGCCTGGCTGGCGGGCGCGCTGCGCGCCGCCGGCGTGCTGAAGGAAGGGGAAAGCCTGTGAGCCGCCGGGCCGCCCCTGGGCTCATAGCCCCGCACTCCGCAGGACGGAGGGTAGTCCTGTGAGCCGGCGCGTCATTGTCGTCACCGGTGCGGACCTGGCGCCGCAAGCGCTTGAGTTGCTGCAGGATTTCGAGATCATCTATGCGGGCAAGACACCGCAGGAGGCGGACCTCGTCGCGCTGTGCAGCGTGCATGACCCGGTGGCGATCATCGTGCGCTATGGCCAGGTCGGTGCGGCGGTGATGGACGCCGCGCCATCGCTGCGGGTGATCTCCAAACACGGCAGCGGCACCGACACCATCGACCAACATGCGGCCAAGGCGCGCGGCATCGAGGTGCGGGCGGCCGCCGGAGCCAACGCAGCGGCCGTGGCCGAACAGGCCCTCGCCTTGCTGCTGGCATGCGCCAAATCCGTGGTGCAACTCAATGAACGCATGCACGCGGGACATTGGGACAAGGCCACCCACAAAAGCATCGAGCTGCACGGCCGCACCATCGGCCTGATAGGCCTGGGTGCGATCGGCCAACGCTTCGCGCGCATCTGCGACGCCATGGGCATGAAGGTGATCGGCTTCGACCCCTTCGCGCAAAACCTGCCGCCCTGCGTACGCGCGGTGGATCTGGATACGATCTGGCGAGAATCCGACGCGATCTCGTTGCACTGCCCCCTGACACCCGAGAACCGCGGTATGGTGAGCGCGCGCGCGCTGCAGGCCTGCAAACGCGGCGTGCTGCTGGTGAACACCGCGCGCGGCGGTCTGGTCGACGAAGCCGCGCTGCTGGACGCCATGCGTTCAGGCCAGGTCGCGGCCGCCGGCCTGGACAGCTTCGCAGTGGAGCCCATGGCGGCGCCCCACCCCTTCCATGGCCAGCCCAACATCGTCCTCAGCCCGCACATCGGCGGCGTGACGGGTGATGCGTACGTCAACATGGGTGTGGGCGCCGCGCAGAATGTGCTGGCCGTGCTGGGGCAGCGCGCTCCGGGATAAGGCCAGCTGGTCTCCCCATGCCGCAACTCGCCTCTTCCGGGACTGCACCGACGGTGACGCGCCTGTCGCCGGGCGCACGTTTCGCCGCGCCGCCGGGCTCGCGGAAATTCCTGTCCTTGCGGGATTTTGAGACAGCCGCCCGGCGCCACCTGCCGCGCCCCCTCTTCGAATACATCGCCGGCGGCGCGGAAGACTCGGCCTCGCTGCACGATAACCGCGCGGCATTCCGGGAGTTCGGTTTCGTCACGCGGGTGCTGCGCAACGTGTCCGGCCGCAACCAGGCAGTCGAGCTTTTCGGGAGGCGCTACGCATCACCGTTCGGCATCGCGCCCATGGGCATCAGCGCGCTCAGCGCGTACCGCGGCGACCTGGTGCAGGCCCGCGCCGCGGCGGCCGAAGGCGTGCCGATGATCATGAGCGGCTCCTCACTCATCCCGCTGGAAGAGGTGATCGCCGCGGCCCCCGAGACGTGGTTCCAGGCTTACCTGCCCGGCGAAACCGCGAAGATCGAAGCCCTGGTCGATCGCGTCGACCGCGCCGGGGTCAAGACACTGGTGCTGACGGTGGACACCGCCGTGCTCGCCAACCGCGAAAACAACATCCGCGCAGGTTTCTCCACGCCGCTGCGGCCGGGCTTGCGCCTGGCGTGGGAGGGAGTCACCCACCCGCGCTGGACGATAGCGACCTTTCTGCGCACGCTCGTTACCCACGGGATGCCGCACTTCGAGAACTCGTACGCAACCCGGGGCGCCCCCATCCTCTCGTCGCGGGTGGCGCGCGACTTCGGGGCGAAGGACCACCTGGATTGGGAGCATCTGGCGCTGATCCGCCGCAAGTGGAAGCGCACCTTGGTGATCAAGGGCATCATGAACCTCGAGGACGCACGAAAAGTGCGCGACATGGGCGCCGACGGCCTCATCGTGTCGAACCACGGCGGCCGCCAGCTTGACGGGACCGTTTCACCGCTGCGCGTGCTTCCGGAAATCGTCCGGGCCGTGGGCGGCGACTTCCCCGTCATGATGGACAGCGGCATCCGGCGCGGCACGGATGTCCTGAAGGCACTCGCACTGGGCGCCAGGTTCGTGTTTGTCGGGCGCCCCTTCAACTATGCGGCGGCCGTCGCCGGCGAAGAGGGCGTGCGCCATGCGATTCGCATCCTCGCGGACGAAGTCCAGCGGGACCTGGGCCTGCTCGGCCTGATGTCGATTTCAGAAGTGAAGGACGCACAGCTGCGAGAGCTGCCCTGCCGTAGCCCCCCTGCGCATCTGCAGACATGAAAAAAGAAGTGAATTCGCGCGACCTTGATCGTGTTCCAACTCGTGCGGCTTCGCGCGCTTGGATCGTCAGGTCGTCGAGACTTCCCATTGGGACGCCCAGAAAATGGCTGTTGTTGAAGCACAGTCTGGGGTACAGACGTGCATAGCCGCAAATACGGGACTGGCTGATTTGGTGGGATTTGGCGAGACCGTCTGAGCCGCCTTTTAGGCTAAGCCCTTGATTTGCAAGGGCTGTGGGCTGCAGGAATCGCTTGAGATGGGAATTTGGTGGCCTGGGGCGGAATCGAACCACCGACACAAGGATTTTCAATCCTCTGCTCTACCGACTGAGCTACCGGGCCTGAGCCTTAGATTATATATCACCTGAGAGGGCTCCCCGCTGGGGGGCGGCCGAAAGTCAGATGCCGCGTTTTCCACGGGTCAGGTCGACGCCCAGCTGCTTCAGTTTGCGGTAGAGGTGGGTGCGCTCCAGGCCGGTTTTTTCCGCGACGCGGGTCATGGAGCCGCCTTCCTTGGCGAGGTGGAATTCGAAATACGCTTTCTCGAATTCGTCGCGCGCATCGCGCAGGGGCTTCTCAAGCAGGAAGCTTTGGGTGGCCTGGGGGCCGAGGTCGACGGGCGCCGGCAAGGTGCCGCCGGTCATCACCGCTTCCACCGTGAGGTCGGCCATGGGCAGCGAGGAGTTGCTGCTGGAAGCGGCGGGCTTGCGCGGAGAGATTTTGCTCAGGCCCTGTTCGACGGCCTTGAGCAGCTTTTGCAGCGTGATGGGTTTTTCAAGAAAGGCCATGGCGCCGATCTTGGTGGCCTCGACGGCGGTATCTATGGTGGCGTGGCCGCTCATCATGATGACGGGCATGCTGAGCAGGCCGCTGGAGGACCACTCCTTGAGCAGGGTCACGCCGTCGGTGTCGGGCATCCAGATGTCCAGCAGCACCAGGTCGGGCCTGGAGCGGCCGCGCGCGGCGCGGGCCTGCGCCGCATTTTCGGCGAGCTCGACCTGATGCCCTTCGTCATTGAGAATTTCTGAGAGAAGGTCGCGTATGCCCAGCTCGTCGTCGACCACCAGAATATTTGCCATGATTGAATTGCTGCCTGCCTGTTGTTGCGATGCGTGCGATCTTGAAATCGAAGTGTTACTGAATGTGTTGTTAAGCCACAACTGCAAATGATAACGACACTTGCGCCCCTTGCACCGCGCCGTCCACAACGCGGTTGGAAATATCGATGCGCGCGCCGTGCTCGTCGGCGATTTTTTTGACCACCGCCAGGCCCAATCCGGTGCCCTTGATCTTGGTGGTGACGTAGGGCTCGAAGGCGCGTTTGAGGATGTGGTCGGGAAAGCCGGTGCCGTTGTCGCGCACGCTGAAACGCACCCGCTTTGAAGCGTCGGAGTATTCGGTCTTGAGGGTGACGCGCGCCCCCTCTTTGCCCTCCTGGGCGTCCTGCGCATTTTGCAGCAGGTTATGAATGACTTGCCGCAACTGCTGGGCATCGCCCTGGATCAGCGGGGCTTTGGGATCGAGGTCGGTCACGACGGGCACCGCGGCGGCGGCATCGCTGCGCCGGCCGCCGTGGCCGTCGCTGTGGCTGTCGTGCAGGTAGAGCTGCATCACGTCGGCGACCAGGGCATTGAGGTCCACCGGCTTGAGTTCTGCGGCGGGCAGCCGGGCGTAATCGCGGAACTCGTTGACCAGCCGCTTCATCGCGTCGACCTGGTCGACGATGGTCTTGACGGACTTGGTGAGCAGCAACTGCTCGGCCTCGCCGACCTTGCCGGTGAGCTTCATTTCCAGGCGCTCGGCCGACAGCTGGATGGGCGTGAGCGGGTTCTTGATCTCGTGCGCCAGCCTGCGCGCCACCTCGCCCCAGGCCTGGGCGCGCTGGGCCGAGACCATTTCAGAGATATCGTCGAAGACCAGAAGGAACTCCTCGGTGCCGGGCATCTCGGCGCCGCGAGCTATCAGCGTGATGGCGTTGTCGGGCGCGCCGGGCATGGCCGCATTAAGTTCAAACGACTGCTGCCAGTGCTCCAATCCGTGCGGCGCGGCATCGCTGAGGTAATCGGCGAACTGGGCCAGCACATCCTTGGCGAACTCGCCCAGCCCAGGCACTTCCCCCAGCGACTGGCCGTGGTAGGCCGCCAGCGGCGCGCGCAGGATGCGCGTGGCGCCCGGGTTGCTGGACTGGATGCGGCCGCGCACGTCCAGCACGATGACGCCGGCCGTGAGGTTGTCCAGGATGGTCTGCAGGTTGGCGCGTGCGGCATCGACCTGGCTCATGCTGTGCTGCACCGCCGTGCGGGCGTCCGACAGCTGCTGTGTCATGTCGGCAAAGGAGCGCGTGAGTCCGCCGAGTTCGTCCTTGCCTTGCAGCGCGGCCTTGGGTGTGAGGTCGCCCTGGGCCACCTGGCGCACGCCCTCGGCCAGCACCAGCAGCGGCTTGGCCAGCTGGTTGCCCAGCAGCACCGCCAGCAGCACCGCGCCGAAGACGGCAAGGAACAGGCTGAGCGTGAGTGTGCCGATGTACATCTTGCGCAGGCCGCCGCGCGCCAGCGCGCGCTCCTGGTATTCACGGTTGGCTTCCTGGACGGCAACGGCATTGGCGACCAGGCCTTCAGGCAGGAGTTGGGTGACCTGTAAAAAGCGCGCATCGCCGAGCACGTTCACATTGGGGCTGTTGACCACCGCGATGGCCTTGACGCGCGGCGCGTTGCCGGCGTTGAACGAAGGGCCGCCGGCGCCGGCCGTCAACTCACCGTTGCCGGCGGACACCACCTCGTCCAGGCCCTCGATCTGCGTGACGACCCGCTGCGTGCGCGCGTTGCGCAGCTGCTGCACCGAGGGGCGCTCGGGTTTGAGCAGGAAGCGCGAGTCACCGGCGCTGGCGATCACCTGGCCCGAGGAACTCCAGAGCACCACGTCGCTGGCCTGCAGCTGGTCGCGCAGGCGCTCAAGGGCCAGGCCGGCCATGGCGTCGGGCGTTTCGGCGATTTGCGTGGCGGCCTGCCGTGTCTTGTTGCCGAGGTCGGCGGCCAGCGTGTCCAGCGTGGCGCGGCCCAGGTTCAGGCCTGCGGCGAGGGCCCCCTCGACCTCCACGTCGAACCAGCTTTCGATGGAACGCGAGACGAACTGGTAGGACACCACATAAATCATGAGGCCGGGCACCAGGCCGACCAACGCGAAGATGGCCGCGAGCTTGACCAGCAGCCGGCTGCCGAAACGGCCGCGGCGCAACCGCAGCAGCAGGCGCACGACGATCCAGCCGATCACCAGCAGCAGCAAGCCGGCGACGGCGATGTTGAGCACCAGCAGGAGCGCGTAGTTGCGTTCGTACAGCTCGCGGTTGCCGGTGGCCTGCGTCAACAAAAACATCAGCACCAGGCCCAGCGCCACGATGGTGCCTATGCCGACGCCGACCGTCCAGCGAAATGCCTTGCTGCTCTTGAGCGAGCCGCCGCTGACCTGCAGGTTCACTTGGTGGCCTCGGTACCGGGGGCCGCAGGGGCGGCCTGGGGCGCGGCGGGCTCCATGCGGAGCCGGTCCTTGACCTGCGCCGAGATATTCCAGTCCCGCTGGCCGGCCACGCCGATCTGGAAGGGGCGCGGCAACTGGGACAGGTCCAGCCTGAAGCTGAAATCCAGTTTGTAGGAAGCGTCAGGATCCACATCGGCGGCGTCCGCGATCTTCCAGCGGGCCACGCGCTGGATGGCCGACAGGGCCTCGGGCAGGGTTTCGTAGTTCTGGTTCAGGGTGGCGCGCAGGCCGGAAGAGCTGGCAATGAGGCCCGAAGCAATATTGACGCGCCAGCGGCGGGTCAAGGGCTGGTAGGCCAGGCGTATGGTGCGGGTGGCGCTGGCAACGCGCGGGTCCGTCCAGTACCAGCGGTCGCGGTAGATGTCGGCCTCGGCCACAAAAAACAGCGGGATGCCCTTGAGCAGGGCGTCTTCGACCACCGGCGGAAGGTCAAAGCGGACCAGGGCCGACAGGTGCACCCCGTCTTCGCCGCGCTCCACGCGCAATTGCGTGATCTCGGTAGCCGAGGCCGGCGCGCACGCCCAGGCCAGCAGTACGCACAGGCAGGCGCCCAGCAGCCAGCGCACGACGGCATGCCCCGGCCGCCGGCAGTCAGCGGCCGCTTTTTTCAAGGAGTGCGTAATAGAAACCGTCGTGCTCACGCATCAAATTGTCCGGGAAGACCGTCGCTTCCACGCCACTTTGCGGGAGTAAATGGCCTGGCGAGGGCTTTAATAGGGCGTCGGTGTGGTGCGCAAGAAACGTTTGCATCTGCTGATCCCCTTCCGCGCGGAAAACCGAGCAAGTGCAGTACAACAGGCGCCCTCCGGGTTTGAGCAGGGGCCAGAGCGCCTGGAGCAGCTTCGCCTGGATGGCAGCGAGCTGGGCAATGTCAGTCGGCCGCCGCAGCCAGCGCACGTCGGGGTGGCGCCGCACGATGCCGGAGGCAGTGCAAGGCGCGTCCAGAAGAATGCCGTCATACGGCCGGCCGTCCCACCAGCCGTCGGGTTTACCGGCGTCGCCCACGCGGATTTCGGCCTGCAGGCCCAGGCGCAGCAGGTTCTGCGCGATGCGCTCGCAACGCCGGGCGTCGATCTCCAGCGCCATCACCTCGCAATCGGCCAGTTCCAGCAGGTGGGCGGTTTTGCCGCCCGGGGCGGCGCAGGCGTCGAGGATATGGAGCCGGGTGCCGCCCTCACCGGGTTTCGCGAGTTCCTGCAGCAGCAAGGGCGCCGCCAGCTGCGCGGCGGCATCCTGAACCGCAAAATGCCCTTCGACAAAACCGGGCAGGCTAGGCACCGGGCGCGCCACGGCCAGAACGACGCCATGCCGGCCCACAGGGGAAGCGTCTATCCCGGCCGCTGCCAGCGCCAGCAGGTAATCGGCCTGCGTTGTTTTGCGTTCATTGACGCGCAGGACCAGCGGCGCGCGGCTGTTGTTGGCCTGCAGGATGGCCTGCCACTGCCCGGGATGGTCTTTGCGCAGCCGGTCTATCCACCACTGCGGGTGGTTCCACACGGCTTGGGGGCTTTTTTCGGTTCGCGCCACCAGCTCGTCGCGTTCGCGCAGGAAGCGGCGCAGGCAGCCGTTGAGAAAACTGGCCTGGTGCCGGGTGGCCTCGCCGCGCTTGGCCGCTTCAACAGCCTGGTCGACCAGGGTGTGGGAGGTGTAAGGCGCACCCTCCTCCGTCCAGGCCAAGGCCAGGGCCACGCACAGCAAGGCGTCCGCCTCAGGCGGCGGCGGGCGGTGGGCCAGCTGCTGGCGCAGGGCCTCGGCGCGGCCCAGCCAGCGCAGCGTGTGAAAACCCAGGGCCTGGACACCCGGCCGCAATGCCGCATCAACGTCTTCAAGTGCGGCGGTCATGGACCGGCCGTCGCGCACGGCCATCAGCAGGGAGGCGGCTCCTTGCAGCTGGCGCCACAGGGGGACTTGGGTCGGGTTGTCTTGCATTTGTCTCGCGGATACCGCCCGGAACGGACGGCCAGCCCGTATTAGACCAGCAGGGAGATCACCGCTCGTTGTGCCCACCGAACTCTTCAAGCCAGCATGAGCCGCGGAACTGGCTTTGCCAGGCCGCAGGCGGGCGGCCCCCTCGGGGGGCAGCGACCCACACGAAGTGGGGGAGCGTGGGGGCTAACTGAGACTATCCGCCCAGATATTGCTGGCCCAGTTCAGTGCGTAAACCCCCTCAAGCTCGCTCGGCCCAGTGCTGACGCCGCCCGAGCCGGCGACGGCCTTGAAGGTTTTTTCGGCGGCCACGTATTCATGCACGCTGGCCACGTGGATGACGTTTTTGTTGTCGACAAAGCTGTAGCAGGTGTTGGTCAGCATGGGCGCCGGGTTGACGTCCCAGCCCGAGAGTTGCGCCACGATGGCGGCAGCGGCCACCTTGCCGTGGTTGTTGGCCATGTGACCGCTCTTGGGCATGGCCGGCGCCACCTGGATGGAATCGCCCAGCACATGCACGTCTTTGGCGGCGGTGGACTCAAAGGTGAGGTAGTTGACGCCGCACCAGCGGTTGTTGGCCTGGTTGTTGAGGCCCGCCTGCACGGCGATGGTGCCGGCGCGCATCGATGGCAGCACGTTCAGCACATGGGCCTTGACGTCGTCCTGCACGTCGAATTTGATGATGCCGGCCTTGGCGTCAACCGCCGTGGCCTTGTGCTGGCCGCGGTACTCGACGATGCCCTTGTACTGCTCGGCCCAGACCTTTTTGAACAGCGGGCCTTTGGAAGTGACATCGGGATTGGCATCGAGGATCAGCACCTTGCTGCGCGGCTTGGCGGCCTTGAAGTAACCGGCGATCACCGAGGCGCGCTCGTAAGGGCCGGGCGGGCAGCGATAAGGCGCTTCGGGAATCGTGATGGCATAGACGCCGCCGTCAGGCATGGCTTCAAGCTGGCGGCGCAACGCCAGGGTTTCGGCGCCGGCCTTCCAGGCCTGCAGCACCTGGCCGGAGGCATTGGCCTCCTTGAGGCCTTCGATGCTGCCGAACATCAGCTCCACGCCGGGCGAGACCACCAATTTGTCGTAGGCGATGGTGGCGCCGCGGGCCAGCGTGACGGTTTTCTTCGCGGTGTCGATGGCGCTCGCGTAGTCCTTCACCACGGTGATGCCGTGGTTGCGCGACAAACCTGAATACGACGTGGTGAGGTCGCCGATCTGTTTTCCGCCGCTGAGCACGAGGTTGGAAATGGGGCAGGAGATAAACACGTCCTGAGGCTCGATCAGCACCACATCAATCTTGTTGTCTGACAGCAGCCGCACGTATTTGGCGGCAGTGGCGCCGCCGTAGCCGCCGCCTATCACCACGACCTTGGCTTTGGAAGGAATGACTTGCTTATCACGCAACAGCCACCCAACTCCGGCTATTGCCGCAAGGGCGGCGAGAGTAGCGGATCCTTTTATGGTTTCACGACGATTCATCTCGGTGCCCTCACTTTTGTTGAGCCGAAAAATAGCCGGCCAGCGATTCGATCTGCGCGTCGTTAAAGCCTTTGCTGATCTGGTGCATCACGGTGGCAGGCCGCGTGCCGGTCTTGAAGGCGTTCATCTGCGCAATGATGTAGGCCTTGTCCAGGCCGGCCAGCGAGGTGACCTGGGAGCCTTCCACCACCTTGCCGTTGGTGCCGTGGCAGTTGGCGCAGGTGGCGGCCAGGCTTTTGGTGTAGAGCGCTTCTTGGGTCTGCGCTTGGGCCAGCGGGCTGAGCGCCAGGCAGAGCAAGGGCAGTGTGAGCCCGGCGAGTCGTGGGATTCTCATGAAGTTTTCTCCTGCGGGTTCGACTGCGGTTGCATCCTGAGTTGACAATTTAACGCGATGCCCCCGGTACCCTATTGGGAGTATCCAGTAATTCAGTGCGTGGCGCCATGCGGCGTGTTCGAATCATTGCGCATGTGCTTAACACCAGCTTGTGGGTGGCGTTGATGCCCACGTCAAAAAATCGCATCGGGCCGCGTGGCCAGTTGGTCCTGTGTGGAAAGTGCGGCCATGGGTTTGCCGTAAATCTGGACGATGCGCTCCGCAAGCGGTGGGTGGCTGGCGAACCAGCGCCCCCTGTCGCTGCCATCGACCAGCAGCATGTGCTGCACCGCCGGGTGCAGGCTGCGTGCGGGTGCCATGCCCTGCTCTTCCTCGCCGGCCACTTTGCGCAGCACGCCGCCCAGGCCTTCGCGGCTGCGCGTGAACTGCACTGCGCGCGCATCTGCCAGGAACTCGCGCTGGCGCGAGATAGCCGCCTTGAGCGCGCGCCCTGCCAGCCAGCCGAGAGAACCGGTGATCAAAATGGGAAAGCCCGGAAGCGCAAGAAAAGAACGTTGGCCGTTCTCGCCCGCGCTGCACATGCTGCGGCCCAGGTTGAATATCATCTCCAGCCCGAACACCATACCCGCCAGCCGCATGTTCAGGCGCGTGTCGCCCTCGCGCAGGTGGCTCAGTTCGTGGGCCACCAGGCCCTGGAGTTCGTCACGCGTGAGCTTGTCGAGCGCGCCCTGCGTGACGGCGACGACCGCGTCGTCCTCACCCCAGCCCGCGGCGAAGGCGTTGATCACATCAACGCGCGGCAATACCATCGCCATGGGCGGCTTCATGCTGGCGGCGATTGCCAGTTCATCGACGATGTTGCAAAGCTTGTGCTCAACTTCCCGGCTGGCGGGCCAGGCCTCACGCGCGCCGACACGGCGCGCCAGCACCTCGCCGCCGCCGCTCAAGGCGGAAGTCTCCAGCCACCAGCCACCCAGCACGAACAGCAGCGTCACCGAGGTATTGACGCTAAAGAAATAGCCCGGGTAACCGCTAAAGCCCGGCGTAACAAGCCGCCATGCCAGTGCCAGCGCCCCATTCACGGCCAGCAGCAAGGCAACAAGCGTCAGGCCGAAGAGGAGCAGCAGGCGCAGGGTCTGCGCGCGGGCAGTTTCCTGGCGTTCAAAGAATCGCATTCGTATTTCTCAAGGAGACCCCTCACTTTAATATCTCAATGTCATTAAAAGAATCCCCGAAGGGTCCGAGCCAGCCGGGGGCCGCGGAACCGGCTTTGCCGGGCCGCAGGCGCTGCGGCCCCCTCGGGGGGCAGCGACCCACACGCAGTGGGGGAGCGTGGGGGCTACATTCACATTTGGATTCGGACGGCTTGGCGCTCGGCGGCGTTCTCCGTCGACCGCAGCATGGCCGAGGGTGCGAAGCCAAAGGTGCGGGCAATCAGCACGGCTGGGAACTGCCCCTGCGCATTGTTGTAATCGAGCACCGCGTCGTTATAGGCCTGGCGCGCGAAGCCGATCTTGTTTTCGGTGCTCGTGAGTTCTTCGCTGAGTTCGCGAATCGTCTGGTCGGCCTTGAGCTCGGGGTAGGCCTCGGCCACGGCGAAGAGGCGGCCCAGGCTGCCTTCGAGTGACTGTTCGGCGGCGGCCAATGCGGTGACCGCGGCGGCATTGGCCGGCCGGCTGCGCACCGCGTCGCTGGCGCTGCGCGCCTGGTTGCGCGCCAGTGTCACGGCCTCCAGCGTGCTTTGCTCGTGTTGAAGGTATTTCTTGGCGGCCTCCACCAGGTTGGGGATCAGGTCGTAGCGGCGCTTGAGCTGCACGTCGATCTGGCCGAAAGCGTTGGCAATGATGTTTTTGTGGCGCACCAAGCGGTTGTAGGCGCCCACCGCCCAGAAGACCAGCAGGGCAAACACGACGATGGCAACGAGCGTACTGAGGGACATGGGACTCCTTGATGCGATGAATGCTGCGAGCGGCAAAAGGACCGGCGGGCCGGACGGCCGAATGGATGGGCTGGCCGATCAAGCCCAGAGGGCGCTGCGCCGCCGGTTGCCGCGAGGTTACCTGCTTTTGGGGCGGATCGGCAAGCGACTCCAGCCCGCTGTGGCGGCCATGCAGCAAGCGCCCAAAAAAAAGCCCCGCGCCCTTTGCAGGGTGCGGGGCCGGGCGCTTTTCAGGGCGCCGCGAGCTTGCCAGCCGGCTTACTCGGAAGCAGCGGGGCTGTCGCCGGCGGTTTCAGCTGCGGCGGGCATCGCCTCCAGCTCAGCGGCTTCGGCTTCGGCGATGGCGCGGCGCTCGGCGTCGTCCATCTGGTCCTTGGCCTTGCGTGCCTCGTGGTAGGCCATGCCGGTACCGGCAGGGATCAGGCGGCCGACGATCACGTTCTCTTTCAGGCCGCGCAGCTCGTCGCGCTTGCCCATGATGGCAGCCTCGGTGAGCACGCGGGTGGTTTCCTGGAAGGAAGCCGCAGAGATGAACGAATCGGTCGACAGCGAAGCCTTGGTGATACCGAGCAGCAGGTTGCTGTAGGTGGCCGGGACCTTGCCTTCGGCGCGCAGGGCGTCGTTGGTGTCCAGCATGGCGGAGCGCTCGACCTGTTCGCCGGCGATGTAGCTGGAATCGCCGACGTTTTCAACGACCACGCGGCGCAGCATCTGGCGAACAATCACTTCGATGTGCTTGTCGTTGATCTTCACGCCCTGCAGGCGGTAAACGTCCTGCACCTCGTCGACGATGTAGCGGGCCAGCTCTTCCATGCCCAGCAGGCGCAGGATGTCTTGCGGGTCGGCCGGGCCGTCCACAATCGATTCGCCCTTGTTGACCACCTGGCCTTCGTGCACCAGGATGTTCTTTTCCTTGGGCACCAGGTCTTCCCAGACCTTGCCGTCCGGATCGGTGATCTGCAGGCGAACCTTGCCCTTGGTTTCCTTGCCGAAGGACACGGTGCCGGTCATCTCGGCCAGCGTACCCTTGTCTTTCGGCGTACGGGCTTCGAACAACTCGGCCACACGCGGCAGACCGCCGGTAATGTCGCGGGTCTTCTGGCCTTCGATCGGGATACGGGCCAGCACTTCGCCGGGACCCACGTCCTGGCCGTCGCGCACCTGGACCAGCGCGCCCACCTGGAAGCCGATGGTCACCGAGTGGTCGGTGCCGGGGATCTTCACTTCGTGGCCGGAGGCGTCGATCAGCTTGACCTGCGGACGGATCACCTTGGTGGCGCCGCGGCGTTTCGGATCGATCACCACCAGGGTGGACAGGCCCGTCACATCGTCGACCTGCTTGGCCACCGTCACGCCTTCTTCCACATTCTCGAAGGCCACCTTGCCGGCGAACTCGGTAATGATGGGGCGCGTCAGCGGATCCCAGTTGGCCAGGATGGCGCCGGCCTTGATGGTCTGGTCGGCCTTGACGGTCAACGTGGCACCGTACGGCACCTTGTGGCGCTCGCGCTCGCGGCCGTGCTCGTCATGGATGACGATTTCGCCGGAGCGGGCGATCACGACCAGCTCGCCCTTGCTGTTGGTCACATAGCGCATCGGTGCGTTGAAACCGATCACACCGTTGGACTTGGCCTCGACGCTGGAAGCGATGGCTGCGCGCGATGCGGCGCCGCCGATGTGGAAGGTCCGCATTGTCAGCTGGGTGCCGGGCTCGCCGATCGACTGGGCGGCGATGATACCGACCGCTTCGCCGATGTTGATCAGGCCGCCGCGGCCCAAGTCGCGTCCGTAGCACTTGGCGCACAGGCCGAAGCGGGTTTCGCAAGTCAGCGCGGTGCGCACCTTGACTTCATCCACGCCGGCTGCTTCGAGTTCTTCGATCAGGTCTTCGTCCAGCATGACGCCGGCCTTGACCAGAACCGAGCGGTTCTCGGGGTGCAGCACGTCTTCGACCGAGGTGCGGCCGAGGATACGGTCGCGCAGCGATTCGATGACTTCACCGCCCTCGACGATGGCGCGCATGAGCGAGCCTTCCTGGGTGCCGCAGTCCTCTTCGGTCACGACCAGATCCTGCACCACGTCGCACAGGCGGCGCGTGAGGTAGCCGGAGTTCGCGGTTTTCAGCGCAGTGTCGGCCAGGCCCTTACGGGCGCCGTGGGTGGAGATGAAGTACTCCAGCACGTTCAGGCCTTCGCGGAAGTTGGCGGTGATCGGCGTTTCGATGATGGAGCCGTCAGGCTTGGCCATCAGGCCGCGCATACCTGCCACCTGGCGAATCTGCGCGGCGGAACCGCGGGCGCCGGAGTCGGCCATCATGTAGATGGAATTGAAGGATTCCTGCTCGACTTCCTTGCCGTTGCGGTCGATGACCTTCTCTTTCGAGAGCTGGGACATCATCACCTTGGACACTTCGTCGCCGGACTTGCCCCAGATGTCCACCACCTTGTTGTAACGCTCGCCGGAGGTCACCAGGCCCGAGACATACTGCTGCTCGATCTCTTTGACTTCCTTCTGGGCGCGCGCAATGATGGCGGGCTTTTCCTTGGGGATCAGCATGTCGTCAATGCAGATCGAGATGCCGGCCTTGGTCGCCAGGCGGAAGCCCGACTGCAGCAACTTGTCCGCGAACACCACGGTCTCTTTCAGGCCGCACTTGCGGAAGGACACGTTGATCAGCTTGGAGATTTCCTTCTTCTTCAACGCCTTGTTGATGTTGGAGAAAGGCAGGCCCTTGGGCAGGATCTCGGAGAGCAGCGCGCGGCCGCCGGTGGTTTCCCACAGCTTGGTCGAGGGCACGAACTCGCCGGTGGCCTTGTCCTTGGTGTACTCGGTCAGGCGCACGCTGATGCGGGCGTTCAGGTCGAGCTCACCCGCGTCGAACGCGCGGCGGACTTCGCCGGTGTCCGAGAACACCAGGCCTTCGCCCTTGCCGTTGGTACGGTCGCGGGTCGTGTAGTACAGGCCCAGCACGACGTCCTGCGAAGGAACGATGGAGGGCTCGCCGTTGGCGGGGAACAGGATGTTGTTCGAAGCCAGCATCAGGGTGCGGGCTTCCATCTGCGCTTCCACCGACAGCGGTACGTGGACGGCCATCTGGTCGCCGTCGAAGTCGGCATTGAAGGCCGAGCAGACCAGCGGGTGCAACTGGATAGCCTTGCCTTCGATCAGGATGGGCTCAAAGGCCTGGATGCCGAGGCGGTGCAGCGTGGGCGCACGGTTCAGCATCACGGGGTGTTCCTTGATGACCTCTTCCAGGATGTCCCACACCACCGGCGTGCCGGATTCGACTTCCTTTTTCGCCGCCTTGATGGTCGTGGCGATGCCGCGCGACTCGAGCTGCGCGAAGATGAAAGGCTTGAACAGCTCCAGCGCCATCAGCTTGGGCAGGCCGCACTGGTGCAGCTTGAGCGTCGGGCCCACGGTGATCACGGAACGGCCGGAATAGTCGACGCGTTTGCCCAGCAAATTCTGGCGGAAACGGCCGGACTTGCCCTTGATCATGTCGGCGAGAGACTTCAGCGCGCGCTTGTTGGCGCCCGTCATGGCCTTGCCGCGGCGGCCGTTGTCCAGCAGCGAATCAACGGCTTCCTGCAGCATGCGCTTTTCGTTGCGCGCGATGATTTCAGGGGCTTTCAGTTCGAGCAGGCGGCGCAGCCGGCTGTTGCGGTTGATGACGCGGCGGTACAGGTCGTTCAGGTCGGAGGTCGCAAAGCGGCCGCCGTCCAGCGGCACCAGCGGACGCAGGTCCGGCGGCAGCACGGGCAGCACGTCGAGCACCATCCAGCCCGGCTTGATGCCGGACTTCTTGAACGCTTCCATCAATTTCAAACGCTTGGCGTTTTTCTTGATCTTGATTTCGGAACCGGTCAGGTCGTTGCGCAGCTTGTCGATTTCGACGTCCAGGTCCAGCCCTTCGAGCAGGTCCTTGATGCCTTCGGCGCCCATCTTGGCGGTGTACTCGTCGCCGTATTCCTTGCGCTTGGCGTCGTAGTCGTCTTCCGACATGATGCTGAATTTCTTCAGCGGGGTCATGCCGGGATCGGTCACCACGTATGCTTCAAAGTAGAGCACGCGTTCGATGTCGCGCAGCGTCATGTCGAGCACCAGGCCCAGACGCGACGGCAGCGACTTCAGGAACCAGATGTGCGCGCAGGGAGCGGCCAGGTCGATGTGACCCATGCGCTCGCGGCGGACCTTGGTCTGCGTGACTTCAACGCCGCACTTCTCGCAGATGACACCGCGGTGCTTGAGGCGCTTGTACTTGCCGCACAGGCATTCGTAGTCCTTGATGGGGCCAAAAATCTTGGCGCAAAAAAGACCGTCGCGCTCTGGCTTGAAGGTGCGGTAGTTGATGGTTTCAGGCTTCTTGACTTCGCCGAAAGACCACGAACGGATCTTCTCGGGCGAGGCCATGCCGATCTTGATGGCATCGAAATGCTCATCCGGCGTGAATTGCTTGAACAGGTCGAGTAACGATTTCATGAGTTAAATCCTTTTCTTTCCTGTTAATTAGCTGCGTTCCAGCTCGATGTCGATACCGAGCGAACGAATTTCCTTGACCAGCACGTTGAACGACTCGGGCATGCCCGCCGTGATCGCGTGCTCGCCCTTGACGATGCTTTCGTAGACCTTGGTACGGCCCTGCACGTCGTCGGACTTGACGGTGAGCATTTCCTGCAGCGTGTAGGAGGCGCCATAGGCTTCCAGCGCCCAGACCTCCATCTCGCCGAAACGCTGTCCACCGAACTGCGCCTTGCCGCCCAGGGGCTGCTGCGTGACCAGGCTGTAGGGGCCGGTCGAGCGGGCGTGCATCTTGTCGTCCACCAGGTGGTGCAGCTTCAGGACGTGCATATAGCCGACCGTCGTGGTGCGCTCGAACTGGTCGCCCGTGCGGCCGTCGTACAGCTGAGCCTGGGTGCGCGTCGCCGTCAGGCCCTTGGCCTTGGCGATGTCGTCCGGGTAGGCCAGCTTGAGCATGGTCATGATGTCTTCTTCAGAAGCGCCGTCGAACACCGGCGTTGCGAAGGGCACGCCACTGGCCAGGTTGCCGGCCATCTCGAGCACGTCGGTATCCGACAGCTTGGCCAGGTCTTCACCACGGCCCGACTTGTTGTACAGCGTTTCCATGAACTTGCGCAGCTCGGCCACTTTGGCCTCGGCTTGCAGCATGTCGCCGATACGCTGGCCCAGGCCCTTGGCGGCCCAGCCCAGGTGGACTTCCAGCACCTGGCCCACGTTCATGCGCGAAGGCACGCCCAGCGGGTTCAGCACGATGTCGCACGGCGTGCCGTCGGCCATGTAGGGCATGTCTTCGACCGGAACGATCTTGGACACCACACCCTTGTTGCCGTGGCGGCCGGCCATCTTGTCGCCGGGTTGCAGGCGGCGCTTGACGGCCAGGTAGACCTTGACCATCTTGAGCACGCCGGCCGGCAGTTCGTCGCCCTGCGTGAGCTTCTTGCGCTTTTCTTCAAAAGCCAGGTCGAAGCTGTGGCGCGTCTGCTCCATGGCGTTCTTCACGCTTTCCAGCTGCGAAGCCACTTCGTCTTCCGCGGGGCGGATATCGAACCAGTGGTACTTCTCGACGTCGGCCAGGTAGGCCTTGTCGATCTTGCTGCCCTTGGCGAGCTTCTTGGGGCCGCCGTTGGCGACCTTGCCGACGAGCAGCTTTTCGATACGGTCGAACGCGTCGGCCTCGACGATGCGCAACTGGTCGTTCAGGTCCAGGCGGAAGCGCTTGAGTTCGTCGTCGATGATCTGCTGGGCGCGCTTGTCGCGAACAATGCCTTCACGGGTGAAGACCTGCACGTCGATCACGGTGCCCTGCGAGCCCTGGCTCACGCGCAGCGAGGTGTCTTTCACGTCGCTGGCTTTTTCGCCGAAGATGGCGCGCAGCAGTTTTTCTTCCGGCGTCAGCGTGGTCTCGCCCTTGGGCGTGACCTTGCCGACCAGCGTGTCGCCCGGCTGGACTTCGGCGCCGACATAAATAATGCCGGACTCGTCAAGGCGGTTGAGTTGCTGTTCGGACAGGTTCGGAATGTCGCGCGTGATTTCTTCGGAACCCAGCTTGGTGTCACGGGCCATCACGACGAGTTCTTCGATGTGAATCGAGGTGTAGCGGTCTTCGGCCACCACGCGCTCGGAAATCAGGATCGAATCCTCGAAGTTGTAGCCGTTCCAGGGCATAAAGGCCACCAGCATGTTCTGGCCCAGGGCCAGTTCGCCGATGTCGGTCGATGCGCCGTCGGCGATCACATCACCCTTGGCCAGCTTGTCGCCCATCTTGACGATGGGGCGCTGGTGGATGTTGGTGTTCTGGTTGGAACGCTGGTACTTGATCAGGTTGTAGATGTCCACGCCGACTTCGCCGGCCAGGGCTTCCGCATCATTGACGCGCACCACGATGCGGGTCGCGTCGACATAGTCGACCACGCCGCCGCGATTGGCCGTCACCACGGTGCCGGAGTCGACCGCGGAAACGCGCTCGATACCGGTGCCGACAAAGGCCTTTTCGGGGCGCAGAACGGGCACGGCCTGACGCTGCATGTTGGCGCCCATCAGCGCGCGGTTGGCGTCATCGTGCTCGAGGAACGGCACCAGCGAAGCGGCGACCGAGACGATCTGCGCGGGCGACACGTCCATGTACTGGATGCGCTCGGCGCCGACCAGCACGGATTCGCCGTTTTCACGGGCGGACACCAGGTCGCCGGTCAGCTTGCCGGATTCGTCCAGCGCCGCATTCGCCTGGGCGATCACGTACTTGCCTTCTTCGATGGCCGACAGGTAGTCGATCTGGTCGGTGATCTTGCTGTCCACCACACGGCGGTACGGGGTTTCGATGAAACCGTACTCGTTGAGGCGGGCGTACAGGGCCAGCGAGTTGATCAGGCCGATGTTCGGGCCTTCGGGCGTTTCAATCGGGCAGACGCGGCCGTAATGGGTCACGTGCACGTCGCGCACTTCGAAACCTGCGCGTTCGCGGGTCAAACCGCCCGGGCCAAGGGCCGAAACACGGCGCTTGTGGGTGATCTCGGACAGGGGGTTGGTCTGGTCCATGAACTGCGACAGCTGCGATGCGCCGAAGAATTCCTTCAGGGCGGCGGAGATCGGCTTGCTGTTGATCAGGTCGTGCGGCATCAGCGGCTCTTGCTCAGCCTGGCCCAGACGCTCCTTCACGGCTTTTTCGATACGTGCCAGGCCGGTGCGGTACTGGTTCTCGGCAAGTTCGCCGACGCAGCGCACGCGGCGGTTGCCGAGGTGGTCGATGTCATCGACTTCGCCGTTGCCGTTGCGCAGGTCGACCAGGATCTTGACCACGGCGAGGATGTCCTCGTTGGTCATGACCATCGGGCCGGTGGAAGAGTCGCGGCCGACGCGGGCGTTGAACTTCATCCGGCCCACGCGCGAGAGGTCGTAGGTGTCCGGGTTGTAGAACAGGCGCTGGAACAGGGCCTGCACCGCGTCTTCCGTCGGCGGCTCGCCGGGGCGCATCATGCGGTAGATGGCAACGCGTGCGGCGAACTCGTCGGCCGTTTCATCGGCACGCAGGGTTTGCGAAATGTACGCGCCCTGGTCGAGTTCGTTGGTGTACAGCACCTGCAGGTCCTGCACGCCGGCCGCGCGCAGCTTCTTGAGCAGCACTTCGGTCAGTTCGTCATTGGCCTTGGCGATGATTTCACCGGTCTCGGCGTCAACGATGTTCTTGGCGACCACGCGGCCGACCAGGAAGTCTTCCGGCACGCTGATGGTGGTGGTGTTGCTTTGCTCGAGTTCACGCGTGTGGCGAACCGTGATGCGCTTGTCTTTCGCGACCACGACCTTGCCGTTCTTGTCGGTGATGTCAAAGCGCGCGACTTCACCGCGCATGCGCTCGGCGACGAATTCCATCTGCGCACCGCTGTCCATCAGGCGGAAGTTGTCGAACACGAAGAAGTTCGCGAGGATGGATTCCGGGTTCAGGCCGATGGCCTTGAGCAGGATGGTGACCGGCATCTTGCGGCGGCGGTCGACGCGGAAATACAGCACGTCTTTCGGGTCGAACTCGAAGTCGAGCCAGGAGCCGCGGTAAGGGATGATGCGCGCCGAGAACAGCAGCTTGCCCGAGCTGTGGGTTTTACCCTTGTCATGCTCGAAGAACACGCCGGGCGAGCGGTGCAGCTGGGACACGATCACGCGTTCGGTCCCGTTGATCACGAAGGAGCCTTTGTCGGTCATCAGGGGCACTTCGCCCATGTAGACCTCCTGCTCTTTCACTTCCTTGACCACCTTGGACTGCGACGTGGATGATTCGCGGTCATAAATGATCAGCTGCACCTTGGCGCGCACGGCGGAGGCGAAGGTCAGTCCACGGGTCTGGCACTCGCGCACGTCGAAAGCGGGCTTGGCCAGGTTGTACTCGATGAACTTCATCTCGACAAAACCATTGTGCGAGACGATGGGGAATGCGTTGTCAAACGCTGCCTGCAGGCCCTCGATGGTGCGCTTCTGGGGGGCGCGGTCGGCTTGCAGGAACGCTGTGTAGGCGTCTTTCTGCATTTGCAGCAAATAGGGAACAGTCAACACGCTTTCGCGGTTGCCGAAGCTTTTGCGGATGCGTTTACGTTCGGTGTAGGAATAGGCCATGAGTTCTCCGCGTTGATGGGCTCTGGCGACTCTCGTGCCCGAATACACCACGTATTCAGGCAGCTTGGTGGTTGGCCACTACCAACCATGGCGGACGGTGACGCATTGCACGTCACCCGAACCAAGGCGTTTTCTGCAGTCGGGGTCAGAAAACACTGGAAAGCAGACGGTTTAAGTCTGCTTTCCAGTGTTTCTACAAAACACTGGGCGGGCTGCAGGCCCGCCAGGGTTCGGAGAACACTGGGACAGGCCGCAGGCCTGTCAGGGTTCGAAGAACACTGAAAAAAAGACGGTTGAAGCCTGCTTTTCAGTGTGCTCCTTGAAGCACGAAAGGCTGGAAGCCCGACTACGGTCTTCCAGCCTTCTCGAACACCAAGAATTACTTGAGTTCGACTTTCGCGCCGGCTTCTTCGAGCTTCTTCTTCGCAGCTTCTGCGTCGGCCTTGGGAGCGCCTTCCTTGACGTTCTTCGGAGCGCCGTCCACCAGGTCCTTGGCTTCTTTCAGGCCCAGACCGGTGATTTCGCGCACGGCCTTGATGACCGACACCTTGTTCGCACCAGCTTCGAGCAGCACGACATTGAAGTCGGTCTTCTCTTCAGCAGCAGCGGCACCGCCGCCACCGCCGCCGCCAGCGGCGGGAGCAGCCATGGCGGCTGCGCTCACACCAAATTTCTCTTCGATGGCTTTCACCAGGTCGTTGAGTTCGAGGACCGTCATGCTATCCAGCGAGGTCAGAAATGCGTCTTTATCGAATGCCATTTTGATTTCCTAAAAAAGTTGGGTAATTACGCTGCTACAGCTTCAGCTGCTGCGGGGGCATCGGCTGCGCCGCCGCCCTTTTTGGCCGCCAGGGCGCCCAGCACAACGGCCGTACGCGACATAGGCGACATCAGCAAGCCACACAACTGGGCCAGCAACACTTCCTTGGAAGGAATGTTGGCCAGTTGCTTCACGCCGTTCACGTCCAGGGATTTGCCACCGAATGCACCACCGCGAATGACCAGCTTGTCGTTGGTCTTGGCGAAGTCAGATACCACTTTCGCGGCAGCTACTGCATCTGTGGAAAAGCCGTAGATCAGCGGACCGGTCATCTGGTCGGACACGACTTCGAATGCGCTACCGGCCACGGCACGGCGAGCCAGGGTGTTCTTCAGAACACTCAGGGTCACGCCTTTGTCGCGGGCTTGGCTGCGCAGACGGGTCATGTCGGCGACCGTGATACCACGGTATTCCGCCATCACGAGCGTTTGAGCTTTAGCGGCGAGGCCGGTCACTTCATCAATGACGGCTTGTTTCTCACTGCGGTTGAGACTCAAGGTCTACTCCTTAAAAATGTGCCGTCGGGTTCCGGTCGGCTTGCGCCGGCCTTCAGCCCTTCAACACGCTCATGTTCAGCGACCAACTGTTTTCAGATTCTTTGCAAAACCATTCAAGCAGCGGGACCGCCATCTGCGTTGGCTGTCTTTCGATTAAGCGGCGAGCCCAAAAGCCTGCCGCGCCAACGGTCTTGGATGACCTGCCGGAACGAACCCCGGCAGCCCACCACATCGGGCAACCCTTGCGGGGCCGCCCAAATTTTCGCGATTACGCTGCGATGGTTTGCGTGTCGACGCGAACGCCCACACCCATCGTCGACGAAACCGCAACCTTCTTCAAATACACACCCTTGCTCGAAGCCGGCTTGGCTTTTTGCAGCGCGTCGATCAGCGCGGCCAGGTTGCCCTGCAGCTTGGCCGTGTCGAACGAGCGGCGGCCGATGGTGCCGTGCACAATACCGGCCTTGTCGACGCGGAACTGGACCTGGCCGGCTTTCGCGTTCTTGACGGCGGTGGCGACGTCAGGCGTCACGGTGCCAACCTTGGGGTTGGGCATCAGGCCGCGGGGGCCGAGCACCTGGCCCAGGGTACCCACGATGCGCATGGCATCGGGGGAAGCGATCACCACGTCGAAGTCCATCTTGCCGGCCTTGATTTCGGCAGCCAGATCGTCCATGCCGACGATGTCCGCGCCGGCTGCCTTGGCCTCTTCAGCCTTGGCGCCTTGTGCGAACACGGCCACACGCTTGGTCTTGCCGGTACCGTTAGGCAGAACAACCGCACCGCGAACGACCTGGTCGGACTTCTTGGCGTCGATGCCGAGCTGCACAGCCACGTCGATGGACTCATCGAACTTGGCGACGGCGAACTCTTTCACAAGGCCCAGGGCCTCGGGCAGCGCGTACAGCTTGTTGCTGTCGATCTTGTCGCCTATGGTTTTTTGGCGTTTGGTCAGCTTGCTCATACAACACCCTCCACCGACACGCCCATGGAACGGGCCGTACCGGCAATCGTGCGAACTGCAGCGTCGAGGTCTGCAGCCGTCATGTCTTTCATTTTGGTCTTGGCGATTTCTTCAAGCTGTGCGCGGGAAATCTTGCCAACCTTCACCGTGTGCGGCGTGGACGAACCCTTGTCGAGCTTGATGGCCTTTTTGATCAGAACGCCTGCAGGAGGCGTCTTGATCACGAAGGTGAAGCTCTTGTCGGCAAATGCCGTGATCACCACAGGCAGTGGCAGACCTGGCTCGACACCTTGGGTCTGCGCATTGAATGCCTTGCAGAATTCCATGATGTTCAGGCCGCGCTGACCGAGCGCGGGGCCGATCGGGGGGGACGGGTTGGCCTTACCAGCTGGCACTTGCAGCTTGATGAAGCCGACGATTTTTTTCGCCATACTTTTCTCCTTGCGGGTCATAACGCCTGGGCGCCGCCATCAAGGCAGGCCCGGGCTCCCCGGGGGTTACACAACTCAAAAACAGTCCCTGGGGACCGTTTCGCGCCGAGTTGCAAGGCGCGAAATGACTTGCCCGACCGAAATTACGTTTTTTCGATCTGGCTGAATTCCAGTTCCACGGGCGTGGCGCGGCCGAAAATCGTGACCGATACACGCACCTTGTTCTTGTCGTAGTTGACCTCTTCCACCGTACCGTTGAAGTCGGTGAACGGGCCGTCCTTGACGCGCACGTATTCGCCTGCCTCGAACTCCACTTTGTGGCGAGGCTTCTCGGTGCCGACCTGCATCTGGCTGACGATCTTCTGGACGTCTTCTTCAGAGATGGGCGCCGGGCGGTTCTTGGCGCCGCCGACAAAACCGGTCACCTTGTTGGTGTGTTTCACCAGGTGCCAGGTTTCATCGTCCATGACCATTTCGACCAGGACGTAGCCCGGGAAAAAGCGGCGTTCCGTCGTCTTTTTCTGGCCGTTCTTGATTTCAACCACTTCTTCGGTGGGCACCAGGAAACGGCCGAACTTGGACTGCATGCCCGCGCGGTTGATGCGTTCGACGATATTGCGCTCGACCGCTTTTTCCATGCCGGAGTAGGCATGGACGACATACCACTGCATGCCTGGCGTCGGCGTGAGGGACGTACCCGCCGCCACTTCGCTGACTACCGTGCCGTTCAGATCGCTCATTATCGTTTCCATCCCAGGATCAGGTCGTAAAACACCCACTCGAGCGTCTTGTCCGTAAACCACAAAAAGAGCGCCATGATCACCACAAAACCGAACACATACGCTGTCATTTGAATGGCTTCCCTGCGGGCAGGCCAGACGACCTTCCTGACCTCACGCCAGGAATCGCGGCCGAAAGCCACGAATTGTTTGCCCGGCTCGGACAGCAGGAACACCGCCACGGCCGCCGCCAGCCCGAGGACCAGAGCGCCCCACTGAACCACCTGACCTTGTTTGGCCAGCAGGTAAAACCCCGCCAACGAAGCCAGCACCAGAGCAACGGCCGCGCCCAGCTTGGCCTTGTCGGCGCTGGTACTGACGGTTTCAACTTGAGAAGTGGCCATGGTTGGCGGATTTCCTGTTCAATCTTCGGGCGCCTTTTCAGACGCTTAAGCCCACCTGGAGTTTTGACTCCCGGCGGGCTTGCTTTTTAACTTTTCAAACCACCTTCAGCGCTGATACGAATCAACCATCAGGTGGCAGGGGCAGTAGGAATCGAACCTACAACCTTCGGTTTTGGAGACCGACGCTCTGCCAATTGAGCTATACCCCTCCATCAAACCTTGCAAATCAGGCAATGATCTTTGCCACGACGCCGGCGCCGACGGTCTTGCCGCCTTCACGGATGGCGAAGCGCAGGCCTTCTTCCATGGCGATCGGGTTGATCAGCTTGACGGTGATCGACACGTTGTCGCCTGGCATGACCATTTCCTTGCCTTCTGGCAACTCGATCGCACCGGTCACGTCCGT